>CAYYIJ010000003.1:0-63976 GCA_964471945.1 uncultured Chlorobiaceae bacterium | reverse complement strand
ATCGAAAGCAGCCGAAGAAGCCCTTGCGGCTTGAGATAATTCAATTGGCACGAAGTAGATACCGTTTGATAACTGACTTGCATCGAATATTACCGATTAATAACCAGTATCTCGATTTGGGTTTGTAGCGTTTATAGCCTTAATTGACTTTTTCCACAAATTAAATTTTCTAATGTCAGGATGATGCGAATATTAACCTATACTTCCCCCTTCGCATCACGCGTCATCAAATCAGATGTGGCAATAATTGGATCTTTGTATTCAAATAATACCCGATAAACTTCATTACAAATCGGCATCTCAGTATCATACTTGATAGAGAGATCATGAACAGATTTTGTTGTAGGGACGCCTTCTGCCACCATTTTCATCTCAGCAAGTATTTCACTTAGTCTCCTTCCTTTTCCAATTTCTTCGCCAACATGACGGTTGCGGCTGTGTTTACTCATGCAAGTTGCAATCAAATCGCCGATACCCGAAAGTCCCGCAAATGTTTCTTGGCGTGCGCCCATAACTTTTCCAAGTCGTGCAATCTCAGCAGTTGCCCGAGTCATGATAGCAGCTTTTGTGTTATCACCGAATCCAGCACCATCAGCAATTCCCGCACCTATTGCAATGACATTCTTAACCGAGCCGGCAAGCTCGACTCCCCGAATATCATCGCTCGAATAAACACGAAAATATGGTGTAATAAAAGTTTGCTGTACTAACTTCGCCGCTGCGATATTCGTGGACGCTGCAACGACAGCCGTAGGTACTTGCCTACTAACTTCTTCCGCAAAACTCGGTCCTGAAAGGATAGCAATGTTATCTTTTTTTAAAGTAGGCAGAACATCAAGTAGAATCTCGGAAACAGTCATAAGCGAATGATTCTCAATTCCTTTCGCAACATTAACGATGGTTATATCATGAAAATTATGTTGTCTTAGTTGTTGCATAACCGAACGAAGATGTTGTGTTGGAACAGCGGTTACGATTATCTCTGTCCGCTTTACTGCCTCGAGTAAATCACTCGTTAAATTTATATCTTCTGGAATTATTACCCCTGGTAAAAAATCAATATTCTCTCGAGAACTCCGCAGCGCTTCGGCATGAGCTTTTAGAAATGACCAGAGAGTTACATGATGCGCATTGTAATTGAGTAAGACAGCCAGGGTTGTTCCCCAACTACCTGCTCCTAAGACAGTGATGCGCATAAACGATTATTGAGATTTAATCTTATCGAAAATATGAAGCCGCGAAAGGCGGTTTTCCGTACCTGCAATCAATCGCTGGATATTGGTGCGATGTGTATATAACAGTAGTAGCGAAATACCGATGCTAAAAAAAATGAGTGTATTATATCCCTGAAGATCAACATTCCATAAGTTATGACGCATGAACATGGTAAGAGGAAATGCAATAGCTCCACTTATTGAACCGAGCGATACATACCGAGAAAGAACAAATACAATAAAAAAGATACCGATAGAAACCAGAACTTCGATTGTTGCCAAACCCAATAGAACTCCTCCAGCAGTTGCAATTCCCTTTCCACCTCGGAATCCACCGAAAGCAGTCCAGATATGCCCTAATATGGCTGATGTCCCTGCAATAACTCGAATCACCGTAATATCATCGAATGGTGTAACGTTGTTGAATGGAATCTGTCCATACATAAGTTTCGTAACCATCATAGCGGCAACGTATCCTTTAAAAATATCGATGGCGATCACCAGCACACCGACTTTCCATCCTAATACACGGATAACGTTTGTACCGCCGGCATTCCCGCTGCCGTACTTGCGGATATCAATACCCTTAACTAATTTGGTTATTAAGATACTTGTGGGTATTGAGCCAACAAGATAACTTAGTATTATGATTATACCTAAAGGAAGCATATTTAATAATAATATTTAAGAATTCACTTATAAGATACCAGAAAAATATAAAAGATACAACAATAATGTGCATAACGCCACCTACCGCCGTGCAAAATATTGAGCCGTATCGAGATCTTCGGGTGTAGTAATTTTAATATTTCTATAGGAACCTTCGACAAGACTAACTCTTACACCGATCCTCTCGACTAAACTTGCATCATCAGTGCCATAAAAATGTTCCTGATGAGCTTTTACAAATGCTCGACTTATTAATTCATAATCGAATGCCTGGGGTGTTTGGGCAAGCCAGAGATTCTCTCTGTTTAGTGTCTCTGAAATAAAAATTCCATCAATAGAATTTTTCACCGTGTCTTTAATACGAACAGCCGTTATGGCCGCCGAACTCTCGACAACCGCTTCAAGAATAAGATTAATCATTCGATGTGTTACAAAAGGACGAACTGCATCATGGATTAGAACAAAATTGGGAGCCCGAGACTTGAGACATTTTAAACCATTCCACACCGAATCCTGCCTCTCGAGACCTCCAGCCACAACTTCACACACTTTTGTTAGATTATGTTTAATTACTAAGTCTTCGATAGTGAAGATGTCGGTTGTATCCACCGCTAAGACAATACAATCAATTTCTTTAGATGATTGAAATCGCTCAAGTGTATGAATAATAATCGGTTTATCATTTAACAAAAGGAATTGTTTACTTTGGCTGCTGCCCATTCGAGTTCCTTTTCCGGCAGCAGGAATCACCACACCAATTTTTTTATTTTTAAACATACAATAAGTTTACAAAATCAACATCGCATCCCCATAACTGTAGAATCGCCATTTTTCTTTAATAGCTTTCTTGTACGCCTTCATAACCAAATCCCTACCGCCGAATGCACTTACCAACATAAGCAGTGTGGATTCAGGCATATGAAAATTTGTAACTAACTTGTCAACGATTTTTAATTCATAAGGGGGAAAAATAAATTTATCCGTCCAACCTTTAAACGGTTTTAAATGACCCGTTGTCATAACGCTTGATTCAACTGCTCGGGTAACACTTGTTCCGATAGCAAAGACATTGCATCTGCTATCGATTGTTTTATTGACTACATCTACGGTCGATTGTGGAATCTCGTAATATTCCGAGTCCATTTTATGTTTGGAAAGATCTTCAACTTCGACTGGACGAAACGAACCGAGCCCGAGATGTAAAATTACCGGAACAATTTTCACACCTTTTTTCTCGATCGCAGTTAGAAGACGTTTTGTAAAATGTAATCCGGCTGATGGTGCTGCCACAGAGCCAACTTCTTTAGCGTAAACTGTTTGGTATGACTCTTTATCCTCGATTTTAGCTTCACGTTTAATATAGTATGGCAACGGAGTAACACCGATGCGTTCAACAATCTTAAAAAGATCGTTCTTATAATTAAACCTAACCGTCCGACCACGTGATGTTGTGTTATCGATTACCTCGCACCAGATTTTACCATCATCAAAATAAATTTTATTTCCAATCCGAACTTTCCTTGCTGGATCAACAATAACGTCCCATATAGCGTCATCATGATTCAATTCACGAAGAAGAAATACTTCGATCTTCGCTCCTGTTTTTTCCTTCTTCCCAAAGAGACGAGCTGGAAATACCCTCGTTTGATTTACAATCATGCAATCACCTTTTTTAAAATACTCGATGATATCACTGAACCTTCTCTCAGCAATTGAATCATCGGCACGATTAAGTACCATAAGTTTTGAAGCATCTCGCGGTTTTGCCGGAAATTTCGCAATTAAATTCCGCGGAAGTGGATATTTGAAATCTGAAAGTTTCATTTCTTTTTACCTTATTTTAATACTATTGATAATATTTTCATTATTTTTTCTTGGAGATTTTCTTTACACTACTACTTTTCAAACTCCCTGCCAATGGAAAAAGTAAATTTGCCTGGGCGGCAGCTAACCTGGCAATCGGCACCCGATAGGGAGAACAACTGACATAGTCCATTCCAACACGATGACAGAACTCGACCGATCGTGGATCCCCGCCATGTTCACCGCATATACCGATCTCTAAATTCGCATTTGTCTTCCTCCCGCGCTCAATGCTGATTTTTATCAATTCACCGATACCTTCTTGATCGATCGATTGAAATGGATCTTCCGAGAGAATTCCCTTCTTGAGATAATCGGGTAAGAAGCTTCCAAAATCGTCTCGCGAGAAACCATAGCCCATCTGCGTCAGGTCGTTCGTACCGAACGAGAAAAATTGTGCAGTCTCGGCAATCTTATTCGACACTAACGCTGCACGTGGAATCTCGATCATTGTCCCGAACATGTGTTTGATTTTCTTGAGTTTGTATTTCTCCAGAACTTCTTGATACACACGTTTTGCAATTTCATTTTGATGCGTTAATTCTTTAACATCTCCGAGTACAGGTATCATGATCTCTGGATAAGGTGTTCTACCATCCTTGATAAGTTCTGCTGCCGCTTCAAAGATTGCACGAATCTGCATTTCACTTACCTCAGGATAGGTGATTCCGAGACGAACTCCGCGGTGTCCCATCATCGGATTCGATTCGTGTAAACCATCTGCCCGCTTGCTTAATTCTTCAGATGAGATACCGAGGTCATTAGCCAATTGTTCTAACTTGGCATGATCACGGGGAACAAATTCATGCAATGGCGGATCAAGCAATCGCATTACTACTGGATACGGATCCATCGCATCCAACGTTCCCTTAATATCTTTTTTAACGAAAGGAAACAATTCATCGAGGGCTTTGCGGCGTTCTGCTTCTGTTTTCGACATAATCATTTTCCGCAAAAAGAATAATGGCGCTTCTGAATCTTTACCATAGAACATGTGCTCAGTGCGAAAAAGACCAATTCCTTGCGCTCCAAACTCTCTGCCTTTCTTCGCATCATCTGGAGTATCAGCATTTGTTCGAATACCAAGTCGACGAATAGAATCGCATATCTTCAGAAAATCATTGAATATTTTATTCTCTTCCGTGGCATCCATCATGGGAAGCTGACCGGCGTATACGTTTCCTTTTGTTCCATTCAGAGTAATCCAATCACCTTCTTGAAAAACCTTGTCACCGACATGCATTTCTTTGGTCGCGGCATCAATGTTCAGGGAGCTGCATCCAACAATGCAGCATTTACCCCATCCTCGAGCAACAAGAGCAGCGTGCGATGTCATTCCGCCGCGTGCCGTAAGAATTGCTTGTGCAGCCCGCATACCTTCAACGTCTTCGGGATTTGTTTCTTCCCGAACTAGTATAACTTTCTTTCCTTGTTTCACCCACTCAACAGCATCGTGTGCAAAAAAAACAACTTGGCCCGATGCACCCCCAGGACCGGCTGGTAAGCCCTTTGCCAAAACTTCCTGTCCTGCTTCAATCTTTGGATCAATAATTGGATGCAGTAATTCATCTACCTGCGAAGGTGTAACCCTCTGAATGGCAGTATTTTTGTCAATAAGTTTCTCCTTTAACATATCCATAGCGACTCGAACCGCAGCAGGACCGTTTCTTTTGCCAATTCGGCATTGGAGAATAAAGAGTCGACCACGCTCTATGGTAAACTCAATATCTTGCATATCTCTATAGTGCTTCTCAAGCTGCTGTTGATATCGGTAAAGCTCATTATACAATTTGGGCATACCTTTTTCGAGGGATAGTAAAATTTTATTATGTTCGGATTTTGAATATTCATTTATTGGCGCTGGTGTACGAATTCCAGCCACAACATCCTCGCCTTGAGCGTTAATAAGAAATTCACCATAAAATTCTGGTTCACCGTTACCTGGGTTCCGAGTGAACGCAACACCAGTAGCAGAATCAGCACCCATGTTACCGAAAACCATTGATTGTACAGTTACAGCGGTTCCCCATTCATCAGGGATCCCCTCTATGCGTCTATAGCTAACAGCACGCTTGCCATTCCACGAAGCAAATACTGCACCTATACCGCCCCATAACTGTTCGCGTGGGTCGTCAGGGAATTCTTTGTGAAGTACTTTTTTCACTTTTTCTTTGAACATTTCACAAAGGTGTTCAAGGTCGTCTGAAGTAAGATCGGTATCAAGTCTATATCCTTTCTCTTTTTTCATATCAGACATAATCTTTTCAAGCTGTTTTCGTATACCAGATTCATCGTCCTTCAACTCGATGTTGGCAGCTTTCTCCATGACAACATCAGAGTACATCATGATGAGCCTACGATAAGAATCGTACACAAATCTGCTGTTGCCTCCACTTTTCTTAATCATTCCTGGAATCGTTTTTTCTGTTAAACCGATGTTTAACACAGTTTCCATCATCCCCGGCATGGAGCGGCGTGCGCCAGACCGCACTGAAACCAATAGGGGATTCTCTGGGTCACCAAACTTTTTTTTCATCAAAATTTCTATGCGCTTCACACTGTTTTCTATTTCTTTTTGCAATCCTTTGGGAAACGATTTTCGATTGTTATAATAATAATTGCATACTTCAGTTGTGATTGTGAATCCCGGTGGAACGGGAAGTTTTAAATTTTTATGTCCTGCCATCTCGGCGAGGTTAGCACCTTTTCCGCCGAGAAGCTCTTTCATACTTTCATTGCCATCGGCTTTTCCGCCGCCAAAAAAATATACATATTTATGTTTCATTTTTCACCTTGTTATAATTTAGATTAAAATAGTTTAATGTCGATATTAAAAATATTATATAACAATCATCTGCCCACGTTACTCACAGCATCATCAAGCAACTTTATCAGAATATCTTCACCACTCGTAACTACTGTATGAATCTCTGCGATTACCATAGTATCCGACGGAAAAACCGCAGGTATTGTTAGCAACGATAATCGAACCGCATCCTTTTCAGTTGTGATGACATATCGTGCTTTAGATTCTTCGTACGTCTTTTGGATAATATCCAAATCAGCTTGGTTATAGCTATGGTGATCAGGATAAATCTTAAAATCCAGAATCGTTATATCAAGTTCATTTAACATTTGTTTAAATGATATCGGATTACCGATACCACAGAATGCTACACATGATTTGCCCCGGATTTCAGACAACTTGATTTCTTTTCCTGTCAACAATCCAAGAAATCGTTTTAGTTGGAAATCAACACTTGCAACCGGAGCTTGTGTGTGTTTATTTATTTCTTTTATTAAAGTTTTATCAACAATTGAAGTTCGTGTCAATATTATTATATCAGCGCGTCGTAGAGCTGAAATAGGTTCGCGTCGCACTCCGGCTGGCAATAACGGGATCGCTGCAGGTATTTTAGCCCCATCAATTAAAACAAAATCTAACTGCCTATCAATTCCCCTGTGTTGGAATCCATCGTCGAGTAAGAAAACATCCGGATTGTATCTTTCTACTGCAATTTTCGCTGCCCTGATTCTATTTTCATCTACCAAGACAATCGTTCGTGGAAATTTCTTGGCGATTTGATATGGTTCATCACCGCATGTTGCCGGTGTACCTTGTATATTTACACCATCCGAAACTACCCGAAAACCTCGAGTGGTTCTTTTATAACCTCTACTTAACACCGCAACTTTTTTATTTTGACCTATATAATATCGAGTTATGAATTCAATCATCGGTGTTTTACCTGTTCCGCCAACTGTTATATTTCCAACGGAGATTACAGGAATACTAACGTGATCGATGCGAAATATTCCATTATCATAAAAATAATTTCGCAAGATGATAATTAAACCATACAACCACGATAACGGTAACAACGAAAATGTAACTATCTTCATGCTACGAATGAAAAGTCATCGATAATATCGCTTCAGCTACACGAATCGAAGCACCTTTTGTCCCAAGCCGATCTCTAACGATTAATAACCGCCGGGATATGTCCTTGCGCAATTTTTCATCTTCTAATATCCTTAATGCTTCGCTTGCTAGATTCTGGGGGTTCACCTTCGACTGCAGGATTTCAGGCACAATTTGTTCACCCGCGACAATATTCACAAGACCAATATTTTTTATTCGAACTAATATTCTTCCGATTAAATAAGAGAGCCATGAGGTTTTGTAAACAACAATCATCGGGGTTTGATAATATGCCGTTTCAAGTGTGGCAGTCCCTGATGTAACCAATGCAACATCAGAATTTTTCATGACATCGTGTGTAGCATGTTGAATCAACTGAACCGGAAAATCACCGCGTATGAATGATTTAACATATTCATATTTAAGCGCTGAAGATATACCAACTGCAACTTGAACACCAATCTTGTTATGAAGAATTCTTGCCGCGCCCAACATCGAGGGGAAAATCCGCTCTAATTCCTGAATACGACTTCCTGGAAATAGACCGAGTAACGGTTTAGTTTGATCAAACTCAAACCGTTTGGAAAATTCTTTTCTTCCCAGAGGTTCGGTAAATACCTCGAGCAGTGGATGGCCTACGAATTGGACATCGATCCCCTGACGACGATAAATCTCTTCCTCGAACGGAAAAACAATCATCATTTTATCTATTACCCCTTTCATCTTTCGCGCGCGTCCAGGATTCCAAGCCCATATCTGCGGACTTATATAATACACAATTTTAATTCCATGTTGGTGTGCGGTTTTTGCAAACCGTAGATTGAAACCAGGATAATCTATCAATAACAGAACATCGGGTTTCTTTACTTTTAAAAGTACATTCATCGTATGTTCCACCGATTTCAACAACGCTATATGCTGGAGAACTTCCCAGAAACCCATTACAGATATCTCACGGATATGGTAAATCAACTCCATACCTTCAGCTTTCATTTTATCGCCGCCTATGCCGAAAATAACACAATTGGGATCGCGGCGTTTCAATTCTCGAACCACGCCAGAACCGTGCAAATCACCGGATGCCTCGCCAGCTATGATCATTATTCGCATGGCATCATCCTCTCAAAAACCATATTACAATAAGCAATATTATAACCGATGCGATCGCCTGAAACGTGCGCCTCTCAGAGTTAATACCATTCTTCCAATTTACTACCGGTTGCGGATGATTACCATCTAAGTATTTTCTCAAAGTCGGGATAAATCTCGGCACAGATTGAAAATATCGGAGATATTCTTCAGGAAATTTCTTAAACAAACTCTCTTCTTCTAAACTTACAATCAGGGTATATTGAAAAAAGAAATAAAAAAGACCGATCATTGCGAGAAGAGGCGTATTTGCCATGATACCAAGACCAAAATACATCATCATATTACCGAGGTAGAGCGGATTACGGACAAAACTATATGGTCCAGTTGTAACAAGAACAGTGGCACCTACTTGTCCTGTTGTTCGAGTTTCACTCCCTGCGTACGAAACTCCCCATAAACGGATCACCTCACCAATAAGTACAAATCCCAAACCAACAATCATACTTGTAAAAGTTGGATGAGCAACGATAACCATTACGAGTAGAAATGGGATCGGGGTGTAACTACGATATTTAAAGAGCGCTTGACGAAAATCCATTATCCACCTAAAAATACATCACGAGCCGCAAGCTGAGCTTGCCGCCTTTTTCTAAATTCATTATTTATTTTTGACTCCTTCTTCGCTAACATCGATTTTAAACGGTATCGCACATCGTCAAATGTTTGGTATTCAAAATATGAGATGTTTTCTTGTTGACAAAATTTTAATAATTCATCTTTAGCAAAAACAACGTCAGCATATCTTACGGGGCACCGATCTGAATATCCCTCGCCTATATAAATAATAATATCATCATCGCCGCTTAACGTCAGGATATGGTTGCGCTTACAACATGCACATCTATCGCATACCTCGTCGGTATGAGGGAATGATGGAATAAATCTTATTTCCTGAGTTCCGTTAATCGGTGTCAATTCAAGATGATTTGTAAAACAAGGTATATCGTTGATGCCATTCTTCACAAGAATACGCTGTATGTAATAATCCATTCCATCGCTTAAGATAAAATACTCGAGCTTGTTCTCATTACAGAATCGTTGAAAATCGAAAAATGTTGAATCAATTTCTTGATTATCTAAAAATTCATTGAGTGTTTGATGATCTGCCCCATTACAAGCTGAACATTCACGCTGAAAACATTCGGTAGCGGATATGAGACCCTGATGATACTCTTTGATAAAATCGAGACATTGCTTTCCCCCAAACTTTTCGAACATAGCATCACCAACATCCTGTTTTGTAATTGTCCCGTCAAAATCAATAAAGATTTTTATCATTGATCTACTAAGCGAAAAAACCAAAATATAATATGCAACTGTACTTCTTCAATTAGTTACAGCAGCAGACCGAACCCTAGCGTCTTCATTAAAGCGAACAGTAACGATCTTTGAGACGCCTTCCTCTTCCATAGTAACACCGTAAAGTGCCTGTGCTGATTCCATCGTCCGTTTATTATGAGTTACAACGATGAATTGAGTATTATCTGAGAATTTTTTTAAAATCCGTGTATAACGGTCTATATTTGAATCATCTAACGGTGCATCAACCTCATCGAGTATGCAAAATGGACTCGGTTTTACAAGATAAATAGCGAATAATAAAGCAATAGCTGTTAATGTTTTTTCCCCACCTGATAATAAATCAATTGATGTGGGCCTCTTCCCTCTTGGTTTTGCAATGATTTCGATGTTTGCCTCGAGGGGGTCAACTCCTTCCTCAAGATTTAAATCGCATTCATCTCCTTCATGAAATAACTCTTTAAATGTGATAATAAAGTTCTTTCTAATTTTCTCGAAGGTTTCAAAAAAATTCCTCTGGGCGGTGTTATTAATCTCTTCGATGGTGTTGAGTAGAGTTTTTTCTGCTTCTAACAGGTCGTCAC
Organism: uncultured Chlorobiaceae bacterium; assembly: GCA_964471945.1. GTDB lineage: Bacteria > Bacteroidota > Ignavibacteria > UBA10030 > SZUA-254 > JASEHD01. The sequence goes on along the minus strand of CAYYIJ010000003.1, from coordinate 53,273 downwards.
GCTGTTGTGTTAAGAAATTTAACCGTTCACTTTCGCGATTGAATTCATCGAATGCTGCAAAGTTGATTGCTCCGAGAACCTTGATCCGCTCTTTCAGGTTCTTCACCTCTTCCCGAAGATGAGCAAAATCTATCCATTCATCATCAGGATAAGTTTTCAGTTGAAGCTCGATTTCAAATTCTTCCATTGCTCGAAGCTTAACATGCTCGATGCTCGCTTTGATTTCTGATATTTTCATTTCCAGTTCATGAGTTACAGATACAGAATCATCGTGTAGGCGACGTTCATCTTTCATCTTCAGCTCGATTCCGTGAAGCTCATTTCGTTTTGCAATATATTTCTGTTCTATATCCCTTTTATTATTTTCGATGTTTTCGAACTCGGCTCTCAGGGAATTAAGTTGTTTTTGGAAAATCAATACATCTTGTGAGAGTTGTACATTCTCTTGTTGAGCCCGGGCAATCTCTTCATGACGACGTGCAATGGTCAATTGAGTATCGTTCATACGAGTATCAGCACGCTCTATATCTCGTTCAACGTTGCGTACTTCCCCCTGAAGTGTAACGACTTTTATTTCGATTTCATTTACTATTTTTGTTTTTACATTCCATAGTGATTCTAAGACCTCGAGTTCCCTAATCACCCCATCAACCTGTGTCTCATTTTCTTTTTTCTCTAACTCAATGGTTTTAAGCTCGATACCAAGATTTTCGTATTGGTGCTGAAGTTCAGTTATCTCTTTCTCGAATACAGCAATTTCTAATTTATTTCTTTCAATGCCATCGTTGGCTCGTTTTTTCTCGAATTCGAGTTGGGCAATACGCATTTCGATAGCCGTCATTTCCTTCTCGATAGCTTTTACCACCCCGAGCTCCTTATCAAGCTCAACGGCATCATGTTTGTGCTGATTTTCCTTTTGTTGTTCAGTTATATTCAGAACTTCTTTGTGTAAGTTTTGAAGTTCTTGTTCCAGAATCGCAATCTGAGATTTTTTACTGATTATACCTCCCTCATCAAATCTGTGACTGCCGCCTCTCAAAAAACCAGAGCTCGATATGCTCTGACCATCAAGAGTTACACAACGAATACCCGACAAAGCCGAAAAAACATGATCTGTCATCTCGAGAGTGTCGACTATAATAACATCGTCGAGCAGAAAATTCAAAAGTGGCTGATAAGTCGCATCGCATCGAACAACATCTGTAGCCCATACAAATGGGATGTTCATTTTTTTCTTCCCGCGTCTCAAAATTCTTGGAACGTTTTGTAAACTGATGAATGTTGTTTTCCCTTTATCCTGATTCTTCAACTCTTCTATCGCAGCATATCCATCTTTAATATGTTCAACAACAATAACGTTTGCCAAATCACCAAGAGCAGATTCGATAGCAAGGCGGTATTTTTCATCAGAATGTAGAATATCAGCAACCGTTGATATTCTATTCGCCCCCCAGCCATCGTGCTTTAGGAGGTATTTTGTTCCTTCTGAAAAACCTTCATATCCTTCAAGCAATTTTTTATGAAATTCGATCTTCGATTTTTTACGATCGATCTCATGCAATAAACCTAGGATATGTTCCCGCAATTTTTCTGTTTCACGTTTTAGATCATCTCGAAACTTTTGTACTGAAAACAATTGAACTTCAGCTTCCGCAAAATTTTTTCTCATCTCACGGTCTTTCATCGTGAGTTGTTTTACGTCCTCTTCAACACGTTGAATATCCTCGAGATACAAGTCATTGTCTTCTGATGATCTTTCAATACGTCCTTTTAGATTATCGATTCGGGCTTTAACGCGTTCGTGCTCACCCTTCTTTTCAACGATCACATGTGCTAATCCGAGAATAATATCTTTGAGCGCAGCAACCTCCGTTTGTTTTTCGTTTATCTGTTGACTAAGCCGTTGATATTCTTCTTTCTCGAGTTTAAATATCTTTTCAGATTCGATGAGATCATTAATATTTATTTCTTTTCGATATAAAAGATCTTTTTTCTCCTTGATCAAGATTTCCTGTTGATTGTGAAGATCAAATTTCTCTGACTCATACCGTTTTATGTTTGAATCAAGTGAATTACGCCGTTCCTCGGCAACGAGAATTTTTTCTTCACTGCGGTGGATATCTCCGAACTTTGTTGCAGATAGGTGTTGGATTTCACCAAGATGTTTTTCAACCTTATCTAAATCCGATCGAAGTTTTTCAATTTGCTCCTCTTGGGAGCGAAGTATTTCACTTATCTTCGCTTTGTCAGTTGATGCAAACAGGAATTTTTCTTGCAGGGGTTTTACTTTATCATGGAGATAAGCATATTCACGCTCAAGCAGATCAATCTCGAGCGCCTTTAATTTGTTAGAGACTTCATTATATTGTTCTGCTTTTTTTGCTTGCCGCTCGAGAGAGTTAACCGTTTTCTGAATTTCTTTAACAATGTCATCGACCCTTGCTAAATCTTGTTGAACATCTTGCAGCTTGCGGATTGCAGCTTTACGGCGGAACTTGTACTTGGTAACACCAGCCGCTTCCTCGAATAATCTTCGTCGTTCATCGGTTTTATCAGAAAGAATGGTTTCAACCATTTTCAGTTCAATGACCGAATATGCATCGCTACCCATACCAGTATCCATAAATAGATCAACGATATCTTTTAAGCGGCATGTACCTTTATTAAGAAGATATTCGCTCTCTCCTGATCGAAATACTCGGCGGGTAATTGTAACTTCTGAATAATCAGTTGGAAGAATTCCCTTTGTGTTTTCAATCGTTAATGATACTTCGGCAAGCCCAACTGGTTTGCGGTTTTTTGTCCCATTAAAGATCACATCTTCCATTTTATCGCTTCGTAATGTGCTGTACCGTTGTTCACCTAATGCCCAGCGGATAGCATCGACTATATTAGTTTTTCCGCAGCCATTTGGACCGACTATTGCGGTTACTCCAGCGTCGAATTTGAGATTGATGCGATGTGCGAATGATTTAAATCCGATTATTTCTATCTTCGATAAATACATTTTTAATAGTTAGCTGTTTGTAAAAAATATTTTAGATAGATGACTGCCGATTTTGTATAATCAAGATACCCATAAACGGCAATACAAGCAATAATCAGAATTAAGAATCCGATGGTGTATACCTTTATAGGGAACACATCGAAAATAATCGATACACCCTTTAATAATCGCAGCAACACCCAAAAACTAATAAGAGCTATAAGAATAAATATTGGAATTATATAAAACTCGGTTTCCATCAATCGAAAAATGATCATTGCGAACGGAATTAAAATAATATATGGTGAAGACGACCATATTGTAACAGAAAATGCATGATAGAATAACACACGCGTCTTAACCAACATCGATAAGAACTTAATGAAAAGAGACAATAGGATAAATTTCAGGAAAATGATTCCTGAAATAATCAGTATAAAATAATATGGATACCATACGAGATATATAAACCATTCCTTAAGCACATCTGGCATGACCTGACTCAATAAATTATCTATCAAGAGATTATCTCTATAATGAGTAAAAATACTTGAAAGAAGCGTAGCGCCCGTGACTGAGATAATGATCGCAAGAAATGAAGTATGAACATAAGTAAGGATGCGCTGGTCTCGCACATCTGCAAAAAAATTATACGTTCGAAAAAACGACCGATTCACACCATCTCTGAACCGGCGGATTGCATTATACATAAACGCAAACGATATCAGCATGATAAATCCTGAAATAACATAAACGATTGGTGTATTCGATGAAAAATTTCCGACTGGTAATGCCTGTACTTTTTCATCGTTATACAATGCGCGCACAACATCAAATGCTGTCCGTTTCTCACGAGCGTGACTTACAACCCCCATTGCACATAAATATGGATCATTAGAGCGAGTCGCTAGAGAAGGGCGATCTGATCGCCAATCGTTATAAGACCAAAGTACACTTCCAACCAACTTCATCTCTTTCAATGCGCTATAGAACTGCATTGCATACCGTGCCTGAGATTCCATCGAGTATGGATCGCTGTAACCAGAGTGATTACCAGGCTCGACATTTCTCCCGTATCGTACAACGATAATCGGTTTTTCAGGATACTTTACCGCAAATGCTTTAAGCGCTTCTCGGTAATCCTTTGGCTCATCACCATAACTATTTAACGCAGCAATATCAACGTAATCAAAGCATGGGTTATTCATATTACGAGTTGCAAAGAAGACTGACCGATTATCGAGCGATCTGATGATATTTCTTAAACCATTTACAAACTCGCACGAGAAAGATGTCGGGGCATCAATTTCATCTCCAATTCCCCAGCCCAGCACCGATACATGATTTCGATCTCGTTGAACCATTTCTTTTGCATAAGTTGTTACCATTTCTTGATAATATTCTCTGGATATAATCTCATGCGGTACATCGGTAACAGGAATCTCCTCCAGCACAAATATACCGTATCTATCACACAAGTTCAGCATATATGGGTGAGGTGGATAAAGAAAACGTATCAAATTTGCGCCGAGCGTTTTTATTGATACTATATCCCGTTCTAATGCCTCATAGGTCATTGCTGATCCGAACACATCATGATCTTCCTGCCAAAGTATACCTTTCAAAATTAACAAACTATTATTAAGAATCAGCCGACCATCTTTCCAAAGAATACTCCGAATTCCAACATCCACGCTGTATTCGTCGAGCAGTGTGATCTCTTTACCAACACTTCGAACAAGTTGACATTTCAATAAATAAAGATCGGGAATCTCTGGAGACCAGAGTTTCGGATTGGGAACCAGAATATCTGTATTCACTGAAATTGTCTTATTAATATGTGGTGTAAATGGCGTGATACTGCTACGTCCGACTATCTCACCGCTAAGTTTATCATAAGCTTCTACTTGAAATCCAAGCAAACCTCCCGATTCAGATTTAAGTCCTGACCATCTATCGGTTATGTTACAATGCACAGATATTTTAGCTGATTTGAAGTCTGGAGAAATACTCGATGTTGTTTTCAAATCGTCAACGAATAGTTTTGGTACTGCAAGAATATAAATATCTCTGAAGATACCACAATAAGAGCGCCATCCACCAACCTGTTGCCTGAGGGGAACAGTTGTTCTTGGTGTTAATTCATTATTGACAGAAATCGTTATTGAATTTTCGGTCCCTACCTGTAATGTATTATTTTGAATCGGTAAAACAACTGATGTATAGCCGCCGACGTGCCTCCCAACGAAGTTGCCATTAATTGTAATCTCGCTTTGATAGTTAATTCCATAAACTACAAGTAAAAACGTATATTTATCGAGCATCTCACGCTTGATTTCCAATGCCCGTTGGAAAATCACTTTGCCAGTAAAATCAAACGCACTTGGAACCTCGACGGTGCCCCAGGTTTTCCCATCTAAACTGAATTTCCAAGTGCCAGAAAGATCGATTTTCAATCGCGTTGGCGAATCTGGAAACATTGCCGCATCGGCTCCCATCCGAGTTGGATTGCCATTAACAAAAATTTTTTTATCAAATGGCGTTCGGAAAACTTGAGAATTTCCAAAGGAAGAGAAAATACTGTTGAAAAGCGCAAGTATTACAAACATGCGCAACGAATTACTATGTTTTATTGATATGATGATTATGGGTTTTTTACCCGTTTGTGATTGTTATTTCTTTCCAACATACATTTAAATTTAAAAGGTGTCAGTTGGTTGAACAAATAATCATGCTTTAATAAAAAAGTATTTAAATATAATAAATTATAGGAGCGAATGCAACCATAATTTCACATTTTGGTTATTTAGACCCCTCCACACCCGCCTGTATAATTGCCATGAAACTGTCTGCTTTTAAGCTCGCCCCGCCGATCAGTCCACCATCAATATCCGATTGGTTCAAAAGCGAACTTGCATTTTGTGCATTCATACTGCCCCCATATAAAACAATAATCTTTTCAGCTAACGCCCATGAATACATTTGGCTGATTAATTTACGTATGAGTTTGTGAACATGATTTGCCTGCTCTGGCGTTGCGTTTTTTCCTGTCCCAATTGACCATACAGGTTCATAGGCAATAACAAGTTTTTCAACTTCAGATGACGTTAGTTCATGTAACACTCCCTTGATTTGTGCTGTGATTATTTTATCTGTAATCCCGGCTTCTCTTTCTTCCAGAGTTTCACCAATGCAAACTATAGGTGTCAAGCCAACTTTTAATGCTTGTTTTATTTTGAGATTTACGAGTTCATCGTTTTCTTTATAATACTGGCGGCGTTCTGAGTGTCCAAGAATAACATACTCACAGCCGATAACGGTTAACATCCTTGCAGATACTTCACCCGTGTATGCACCCTCCTCGTGCTGCGACATATTTTGTGCTCCAAGCTTAATCGGCGAATCTTTGATAAATGATTTGGCAATAAGTAATGATGTAAACGGTGGACAGATTATTACATCTACTTCACTACGGAAATCTTTCATCCGCTCTTTTATCTCATTTATAAGTATAGCTGTTTGGTGGATGTCATTATTCATCTTCCAATTGCCCGCTATAACTTTCTTTCTCATAAATCTTTTCCCTTTTTGCGTACTTTGCGCTCTTTGCGTGAAATAATATCTCGCAAATGCCGCAAAGTAAAAATGTTAAATAAATAGATTTCGAATTTTCTCAATTTGCTTGAGATGGTTCATATCATGGCCTGCATATAAAAGAATCATCTGCTCTAAACTTTCTTTGCCTCGTTCGGCATGAATTCCAAAACGCTTCCACTCCTTCGATGTTAAAGACTTTAATAGTTCAACATTAGCTTGTCTTACCGCTGTGAAGAGAGCTAATTTTTTCTTACAATCAGCTTTATAATAACTAAGATTCTTCGCCCACTTGTTTTGATCGTATGATTCAATCTTTGAACCAGGTTCTGAGAGAATTTTTCTAATACGATAAGCGATAACAATCTCTCCGTCAGTGAGGTGAGAAATTATCTCAGCAATCGACCACTTCCCCTTCCTCGGCGGTTTCTGAAGCTGATTATTTTTTAATCCTCGTTTCGCTTTAGCAATTGCCGCAGGTGTCGATTCATATACTTCCAATGGAGTTTTATCAACTACATAAAGCATGAGTTGTTTCGCATAAGGATTTTTATCGATCTTTTTCATTTTGATTTTCCTTCTAATTTTGTATTGCTTGAGTAACTTTTTGTACTTGTTATTTCTTTTTGCCTTTACGTTTTTTAGCTTAGAAATATATTTTCATTATGCCAACTCAAGGCTTCCTCTGATGGTGCATATTTTTGATTTGAAACCGTACGTATCAAATTGCCCTTCAATTTCAGATAGCTTGCAGTTAGTACAGATAATTTTTCTGGCTTAACAGATATTATTCCTTCATCAAACACCCAATGGCAAGTACTGCATAGGCAAATTCCATTACGTGGGTCATCAGAACCATGTTTACTTTTGGGAATTATATGTGCCGCCTCAGCTTCGTAGACTCCACGAGGCACTTGAAGGCGAAATCCACAAACTGCGCAGTGATAATTATATTGTCCACTCACAACAGCACGAAAAGCTCGATCACGAACGAGAACTTGTCGTAAAGAAAAAGATTTTTCTGTCAAGGTATCAAACGCTTGAAATTGATCGAGTGTTAATTCGTCAATTTGTTTTTCCTGCTTTTTTACTTCATGTCGCTGAATAGCAATTGCTTCAGGTGGATGTTGATAAACAAATTCCCAACCGCTTTTTGATAATGATAATATTCCCGAATCTACAGTTATAAATCCCATTGCACGTAGCCAATTAATTCTGTGACCACATTGATTACTTACAGTCTTCTTACTCCAATCTTTCATCCTTGGGAATCTTTCTTTAACCAACTCAAACCATGCTGCTTTGAGTTTTTCAGATGAGACGTTCGATTGAGCCCGTAAGATTTCAAGAATTGCAGCAACCCCAGCAAATGATTTTTCAAATACTTCTAACAAAGTGACAGGAGAGGATGTTGCCAGTATAACTTTTCCATCTGAGGTTAAATGACATCTCCCGTTACTTACTTTAACTAATCCGCTACTGATTAATAATACAGTGTAGACATCCCGTGCAAAATAATGACTCAGCCCAAAATTATTCTTGAGCCACTCGTAAGCTTCGTTGGGCGTAGGCTCATTTACGTGCAACCACTGAATTGTTTGCAGTAAATTATTAAACTGTTCCGACACGCTCCCAGCCATTGGATAAAATGTCATTCTAACTTTGTGGACCATAGGTGTGCTTCTCATATATCAGCCCAGTTGCTGAAAGACCATTGAAGCGAATTACTTTTAACAAGAAATTGCAATTCATTCTTTGTTGGACGGGTATCCATCCTCACATCAAACAAAATATTTTGCGCCCAAAGTTGATTACTAATAATGTCAGGGGACGTACCTGTAAGCAATTGTGCACGGTCATATTGAAACCACTCAATATCTCCTCGCATTTCACTGAAAGCACTAACCAAAACTAAACCAGGAAGTTTTTTCATAAATCTTTCTGCCAATGTATTTAGCTCCCACTCAGCTATAACCTCACCAGAAATATGCCTCACCGAAATTTTATCTACTTCAATGTGAAGGAATAATCCCATACTGTTCGGAGTTCGAGACATCGTAAAATAAAGTCCTAGTCTTTTGTTCTCGTCAGGCGTTCCATATTTCCTCACAGCGTCAAGCGGTTTCATTCTCCAAGCTTTTCTGTTAAATGTAAATAAGGTTATCATGGAAGACGAACCAATTCGATGAGCTTTTAATTCAATGTTACCTAAATCTGGAAGAGCAATGTTATTCTCAGTAAATCCAAGTAATTGTTCAAGCGTATGACCGATTCCTGTGGGACCTTTGCGGTGAGATTTAATCCAACCTTGTTCCTTGATCTTTGGAAAAACTTTTTTAAACTTGCTTAGTGTTAGATTCTTGGGCATTTTTAATTTCTAATTGTGAATTGCCTGTGTAACTTTCTGTGCGGCATCCTGAAAACTTGTCGCAACCGCAAAGTTCAATCCGGAATTTGCGAGAATGGTTCTAGCTTCTTCAGCGTTCGTACCATCAAGACGTACTACAACAGGCAAAGTAACATTTACCTGTTTCGCCGCTTCAACCACACCACTAGCAACGCGGTCGCAGCGAACGATACCACCGAAGATGTTAATGAGAACTGCTTTCACATTTTTATCTGAAAGAATAATCTTGAAACCATTCGATACCGTTTCAACATTTGCGCCACCGCCTACATCGAGGAAGTTCGCTGGTTCACCACCAGCAAGCTTGATTATGTCCATCGTAGCCATTGCTAAGCCGGCACCATTAACCATACAACCAACATTGCCATCGAGTTTAATGTAATTAAGATTGTACTTTGATGCTTCAATCTCTAATGGTTCTTCCTCATCCAAATCTCGCATGGAGAAAATATCCTCATGACGGGAAAGTGCATTGTCATCGAAATTCATTTTCGCATCTAAAGCCAAAACCTTTCCATCTGTCGTGATAACGAGTGGATTTATTTCAGCCAACGAGGCATCGGATTCTTCATAAGCACGATAAAGAGCGAGTAGAAATTTTACGGCATTTTTAAAAGCATCTCCAGTTAATCCCAGACCGAACGCTAACTTACGTGCTTGGAAATCTTTGAATCCAATTATTGGATTAACAGTCTCTTTTAATATTTTCTCAGGTGTCTCTGCTGCTACTTTCTCAATTTCAACTCCACCTTCGGTAGATGCCATGACGACATTTTGAGATTTTGCGCGGTCAAGTGTAATTCCAACATACAACTCTTTTGCAATTGAGATTCCTTGTTCGATAAGAAGTCGTTTAACAATTTTTCCTTCTGGTCCGGTTTGATGAGTTACCAATCTCATTCCCAAAATTTGAGAAGCGAGCTGTCTGACTTCATCTAAACTTTTAGCGACTTTTACACCACCACCTTTCCCACGACCGCCAGCGTGAATCTGTGCTTTTACAACCCAAACAGATCCACCGATTGCTTGAGCAACTTTCACTGCCTCATCGACAGAAAAAGCTACTCCGCCTTGTGGAGTTGGCACACCAAATTTCTTTAAAATTTCTTTACCTTGGTATTCGTGTATTTTCATTTTTACTCCATTATATTCTACTTTTGATTAGTACACCGGACTGACAATTCATTTTTTCTTCGCTCTCAAATCGTGAATCGTCAAATAGGTTTCAAATGTTTTAAATATATATTAAAGGTGTGTGAATTCCAAAATCAAACGATTGGATAATCCAATTAAATCTTATATATTAACCAATCTATAACTTTGAAATTCCATGTTAATTCAATAAAATATTATTAGGAAAAAATCATTATGTCAGAAAAACAAACATTCCTACAGACAATTAAAACATTTCCCAAGGTTTATTGGGTAGCAATTGTTTTCGAGTTTTTCGAGCGCGGCTCGTATTACGGTATGATGAGCATCCTTTCGGTTTATTTTACCGACCAGCTCAATTTCAGTAAAGAGAGTGTGGGGGTAATAAAAAGCACGATACAACCGCTCTTATATATTTTACCAATCTTAGCCGGCGCAATTGGCGACAGGTTCGGATATAGAAAAACACTGATGTTCGCTTTTTCGTTTTTGGGATTAGGATATTTCTTAACCAGCCAAATGACCGACTATGCTTTAGTATTTGGAAGCTTAGTTGTAATGGGTATCGGAGCTGGAGCTTTCAAACCGATGATCTCAGGAACTATAGCTCGTGTAACAACAGAGAAAAATAGCACCCTCGGTTTTGGCATTTTCTACTGGTCAATTAACTTCGGTGCGTTCCTTTTTCCACTTATACTTGTACCGTACCTGAAAAATACTTTCGGTTGGGAATATGTAATCTTAGCATCGGCGGTCGGAACAGCAGCAATGTTGATCCCGACTATCTTCCTTTATAAAGAGCCACCGAAACCGGCAAGCACAAAATCTTTACCTGAAGTGTTAAAAGGAATGATAATGGTTCTATCTGATATTAAATTTATTGGACTGATTGTTATCTATTCCGGATTTTGGATTCTCTACTTCCAGATGTTCGATTCGGTTCTATGGTATGTCAAAGATTATGTCGATGCGAGCGCCCTTGATTTGGTAGTCAATACTTCATTGGCTGCTATCGGATTCAATATCAATTGGAAATTCGATGTGGAGCATGTTACAGTTATTAACGCAGGGACAATTATTTTCTTACAAATGCTCGTTTCAAACATCGTGAAGAATACGAAAGCGCTTCCCACTATGATTGCCGGCATAACGATGGGAACTTTAGGTATGGCAATACTTGCTATATCTACAAACATCTGGGTTTTTATCATCGGAATAACAATTTTCTCTATCGGTGAAATGACTGCCCACCCAAAATTCATTAGTTATGTAGGATTGATTGCCCCGCCAGATAAGAAAGCAACTTATTTAGGTTACGCATTTTTATACGGCGTTATTGGCTCATCTATCGGCGGAATTTTAGGTGCCAATATGTATGTGCATTTTGTAGATAATCTAAAAGACCCGCAAACACTCTGGATTCTTTTTAGCTTAATCGGAGTTGCAACAATTCTTGGGCTGTTCTTATATAATAAATTTATCGCACCTAAATTGGGGCACAGCCACTGATATATTTAATGATAGAGACATCTGAAAAATTGTTTCTCGTGCCAAAGGCATCACTTCGTGACAAAGGGCGCAAAGAACGCCAAGGTTTGATTTTTGAATACAACATTTTCTTTGCGACCTTGGCGAGCTTTGCGAGATGTATTGTTTTGAATTTTTCAGAAGTCTCTGATATTGAATCTGCGGCTCTTCTGAACTGAGAAGTTAGATATACCTTCAAATCCCTAAACTTATGCATCCTGCATCCAACATGTGACTCAACTACTCAATTACTCATCTACTTAATCTTTATTGCGACCGATTTCGCTTGAGTAAACAAACCGAGATAATCCTGCCCACCGGCTTTCGAATCTGTTCCGCTCATGTTGAAGCCGCCGAACGGATGCGCACCAACCATCGCACCGGTACATTTTCTGTTAAGATATAAATTTCCACAATAGAATTCTTTCTTCGCTCGCTCAAGCTTCTTCTTGTTCTTTGTATAAACAGCACCTGTCAATCCATACTCAGTATTGTTAGCAATCTCGAGTGCATGATCGAAATTCTTCGATTTGATAACTGCGAGTACGGGACCAAAAATTTCTTCCTGAGCGATGGTTGCTTTTGGATCAACGTTAATGATAATAGTAGGTCTCAAAAAATATCCACCGCCCGGTGCAATATCACCGCCGATTATTAATTTTCCACCTTCAGTTTGTGCAACTTGAATATACTCCAACATTTTCTCCATCGAACCTTTGTTGATGACGGGACCCATGTAATTGCTCAAATCTTTTGATTGACCGATAGTAATTGATTCAGCTTTCGATTTCAATAAACCGATAAACTTATCGTAAACTTTTTCATCGACGATAGCGCGGGAACAAGCAGAACATTTTTGTCCCTGAAAACCGAATGCAGAAACTATCACGCCAGCAGCAGCTTCTTCAAGATTAGTTTCGTGATCAACGATGATGGAATCTTTTCCACCCATCTCGGCTACGACCCGCTTGAGCCAGATTTGTCCGGGCTGAACTTTTGCCGCTTCCACATTGATGTGAATGCCGACTTCTTTTGAGCCGGTAAATGCAATGAATCGAGTCTTCGGATGTTTCACTAAAGTATCACCAACCGCACCACCTGGACCAGCAACAAAATTAATAACACCCGCAGGTAGTTTTGTTTCTTGCATCACCTCCATGAACTTGTAGCCGATAAGTGGTGAATCGCTCGATGGTTTTAGAACTACAGTGTTCCCAGCAACGACTGCAGCAGTCGTCATACCTGTAAGAATAGCCATTGGGAAATTCCAAGGCGGAATTACAACACCGACACCGAGCGGAATGTATTCAAGCTCGTTCTTCTCGCCCGGAAGTTGGATGGCAGTTTTTGCATTTGCATATCGCAGCATCTCTCTAGCATAAAATTCAAGAAAGTCGATTGCTTCGGCTGTATCGCCATCGGCTTCGGGCCATGTTTTCCCGACTTCCAAAATCATCGCAGCATTAATCTCGAATCGGCGTTTGCGCATAATCTTTGCCGCCTTGAATAAATAATCGGCACGTTTTGCAGGCAGTACCCATCTCCACTCTTCGAATTTTTTCAGAGCAACTTCCATAGCTCGATTCGCATCATCGGTTGTTCCTTTCTGGAATACACCAACAACTTGATCCGGGTTAGATGGATTAAGCGAGTTTAATTTATCTTCCGAATATATTTTTTCGCTTCCGATGATGTTTGGATATTCTTTTCCAAACTGTGTTTCAAGTTTAGCGATCGCTTCTTCTTGTTTCTTCCGATTCGCCGGCTTCGACCAATCGGTGTATGGTTCGTTTTTGAATTTTGGTATTTTCATTTAAGCTCCTTAATAAAGACAATTCAAGATTAATCAACTCAGCGTTCTCTGCGTCTCTGTGGTGAAAATATCACCGCAGAGAAACAGAGACCGCAAAGATAGTTATTCTGGTTTATAGTTATTCACAATTCTTTTTATTCCATCTTTTAGAACAGGTACATTGAAATTTATTAACAATCCAACTTGTTTATCCAACAGACGCAAGTATGTTAAAACTTGTGCAACGAAAATCGGATTTATCTCATCAACTGATTTTAACTCGATTATAATTTGATTTTCAACTAAAAAATCAAGACGATATCCGCATTCCAACTTTAAATCTTTGTAAACAATCGGCAATGGTTTTTGCCGTTCATAATTTATTCCTCGAATCTCAAACTCTTTTGCTAAACTTTCCTCATATGATGATTCAAGCAAACCGGGACCAAGAGCACGATGGACTTCAATTGCTGAACCGATAATTTTCTCTGTTATCTCATTTAATTTCATATCTAAATCTTGCACCGCTGAGGCACAGAGATCACAGAATTGTTTTCCTCAGCGTTCTCTGCGTCTCTGTGGTGAATTATTTTAAAGCTTTCATCACCGCATCATGCACTATCGGGCGGATTTGCACGATGATTATCATATTCCTTCCTTAATCCAAGAAAGCACAGTATTCAAATTTCTCTCGATAGATTTATTTCCAGTTTCTTGGATAAGTATTGTGGTTGTTTTAATAATATCATCTGTTTTGATTTTACTTTTATGTCTAATCAACATTGCTTTAATATCAGCCCAATCAACTTCATCGAATCGCACCACCTTATAGACAATCAAATCCTCAATCCCAGCAATCGGAAGTTTAACATCAAATAGATCGAATAGCTTCGCATTTCTAATGGCTTGTTTATCGATCGAATATGATGCCAACCGCAAATCTACAGAATATCTTTTTGCATATCGAAGCTTAACGGGTAACCCACGCTTCATCCTCGCCACGATCTTTTGTTCTGAAGTTTTTGTAACACTGAAACCACACTCTTTCATTGATCTTATTAGTATGTCAACTTTTTGGAGTGAAACAAGAACCACAACATCGGCATCCATAGTCATCCTCGGCTTACCACGGATTGAAGAAGCAATACCTCCAATTATTACATAACGGATATCGAGTTTCCCGAAAACTCTTACCATCGCATGTATCATTTCATCCATTTTGTCATCCGTAATAAAATCTCAGTTTGGATAATTGCTTCGCGGATCGTTAAATGTTTCAGTGTTTCGATTTCTTCTTTTGTTATATCTTTGTACCCATTGAAAGGTGCCATGCCAATTATTTTATTATTATCAACGGTTTTATTTACTTTTTTAGATTTTTTCATTGCTACTAATTTATCACTGCTTTTATAACCGCATCATGCACTATCGGGCGGATTTGCATTATTTTATTGTTATTTCGTGTAGGATATACACGATTGGTTAGTAATATAACAAAAATTTTCTTCTCTTGGTCGATCCATACTGAGGTTCCGGTGAAACCAGTATGCCCGAAAGATTTCTCTCCAAACAAAGTTCCTGCCGAGCTGTAGCCGTTCACCGTTTTCGTATCCCAACCGAGCGCGCGTGTGCTTTTATTACTTTGACGTGTTGTAAAAAGTTTTATCGTTTCAGGTTTAATATATTGTTTCCCGCCGTAGCTTCCTCCATTCATAATCATCTGAATGAAGATCGAGAGATCGGATGCTGTTGAAAACAATCCTGCATGTCCAGATATTCCACCAAGTGCAAAAGCATTTTCATCATGGACTTCACCCTGAATCAATCGCTTCCGATATACCGAATCGTATTCTGTTGGTGCAATCTTTCCCCAGATGGATGATGGTAGATTTCCGCCAGAGGCGGATCCGATTTTGGCGAAGAAGATTGTTGATGACATACCTAAAGGTTTGAAAAAAACTGAATCAACATATTTATCCAATGTTAAGCCAGAAACTTTCTCTATGATTTTTCCAAGAAGGATGAAATCGAAATCGCTGTAAACGGTTGAATCACCAATCGGATAGATCGTTTCGGTTTGATAAATTGAATCCAGAACTTCCTGCGGTGATTTGCATGTTAAATACAATCGCTTGAATGCAGGCAACCCTCCGTTATGAAGCAGAAGATTTCGGATCGTTATCTTTTCTTTTCCTTTATTACCAAAATCTGGTATAAACTTAGTAACCGAATCATCAAGCTGAATTTTCTGTTCATCATACAATTTCATGATTGCAGATGTTGTTGCTACAACCTTTGTCAGTGAAGCGATATCAAATAGAGTTTCGTTGTTGATTGGCGGACTTTTAATCTCATATGTTTGCTTACCAAAGGATTTATTTACAACGTTAGCCCCATCTTTTACGACAACTATTTGCCCACCGGGGAGTGCTGAATCTTCTATCGCATGTATCATAATAGAATCAATCCGAGCCAGACTATCAAGTTCAAATCCAACATTTTCTGGAAAATCGTAACGCAACACAGATTGAGGTATTACAACTCCACTTCCATATTCGGATAATCCTGAAATTGTAATTGGTAATCTACCGCGAGTTGATACTTCACCAAATAAAACTTCAGTGGCGGCCTCAATTGAAGATTCAGCATCAGAGTAAGCAAATAAATAAGCAGTTGCATTCTGAAATAGTCCGAGGACATAAGGAGTGCCAAATCCGATAAGAATCGTTTTCTTGCTTAAGCTAAGTAATGTATCGACTGCTTTTTTAACATGTTCAGGTAATCCTAATTTTCCAGAGCGGGCTTTTGAATAAATTGAAATCAATATAATATCACTACCAATTGCTTGATTTATTATGCTATCAATGGTCTGCTTATTTGATGCAGGGTCTATTCTTACATTGTTGATATTACGATTTCTTTGTCTAAGTTGTCTGATGAAATAATCTCCGACACGTTCATTCAACAGAGTCGTAGCAGGCCTGTGTACTTCAGTTCGATATCCCTCGGTATCGCTAACAATAACATTTAGTATTTTTTTCTTATTCGAGCGTGGGAGAGGTAACACATTATCATTTTTCGATAATGTAATTGAAGCACGTGCAACATCTTTTGCAAGTCTAAGATTGTCTTGCGATGCAACAACACTCGATACCGCTTCTACATCAATGAGTTTATTTTCGTCAAGTCCAATCCATTGTTTAAGACTAAGAATTTTTCTAACAGATTGATTAAGTCGCTCTTCGGTAATTCGTTTGTTTCGAACTGAATTTACAATCGCCCAAATTGCTGCTTCAACATCCGATGGAAGAAGAATCATATCTGCCCCTGCTTCGACAGCCAAAACAGCGGCAGAATCTGCACGAAAAATATTTGTGATTGCACCCATGTCCATCGCATCTGTTACAATTAAGCCATCAAAACCAAGTTCATCTCGAAGCAATTTTGTTTGGACATTTTTCGAGAGTGACGATGGCAAGCCGCGTTTAGATTCAATTGAACGAACATCTAAGTGTCCAGTCATTATCGAAAACACACCGTTCATGATAATCCGTCGGAACGGATAAAGCTCAACGCTATCCATTCGCCCACGTGATAAATCTAAAATCGGAAGATCAAAATGCGAATCAACTCGTGTATCGCCGTGACCCGGAAAATGTTTTGCTGTTGCAATAACTTTACCCGACTGTAATCCACGCATAAAAGATGTTGCCATATCGGCAACAAGGCGTGGTTTTTCTCCAAATGAACGTGTATTGATGACAGGATTTTCTGGATTATTATTTATATCAACAACTGGCGCAAAGATTTGATGAATCCCAATAGCGCGTGCTTCATTGGCTATAGCTCTACCCATCTTGAATGCAAACATAGTATCACGTGTAGCTCCCAAAGCCATAGCTTCGGGGAATCGAGTGGTTCGTCGCAACCTCATGGCTGCACCCCATTCAAAATCAGACGAAACAAGAAGCGGTGTTTTAGACATACTTTGCAGTCTATTGAGTAAAACTGCCGTTGTATGAATATCTCCCTGAAAAATACACACACTTCCGACTCTGTATTCCTGTACGTACTTT
Source organism: uncultured Chlorobiaceae bacterium (assembly GCA_964471945.1). GTDB lineage: Bacteria > Bacteroidota > Ignavibacteria > UBA10030 > SZUA-254 > JASEHD01. The sequence continues at coordinate 35,739 of CAYYIJ010000003.1, read as the reverse complement.
AACAGTTGCTGGAATTGTTCTTCTTCATCATTCATAAAGTAACCATAAGCGCGTACACTTATCAACTGAGCAGCTTTTTCTTCAAGTGTCATGTCTTCAAGTTGATCCTCGACCCAATCGGTCGGTGTTTCGATTATCTCAACAACGTCTGAAGAATCTAAAGGAATCGGAGATTCTTCGGCAGTCATAATTTTCTCAGTCGGGGCACATCCTTGATACAACAACAAAGATATTCCAAAGAGAAATAAAGTGATTATGTAACAGTAACTGATACGCATTTATGATTTTTATTTTAAGACATTAAATTTTAAGGAAAAAAGGTGTGGAAAGCAAGAATGCGATGTGAAGGGGATTCAGGTCCCAAGTTTCAAGTTGCAGGTTCACAATATAAAATAATCAATCCTCTTTTCCTCTCTATACTTGGAATGATAAAAATATTCTGAGTCTGATTGGATAATAATTCTACTTGAAAGCGTTCAATCCAATTATCGCAGCGCCAAATGCCGGTGGAAATTTCGGCTTCTGAATAACAATGTTTGGTAAAGAGCTAATGATTTTTTCTTTGACCATTTTAGAGTAAGGATTTTCAGACTCGAGGAGTCCACCCATGAGTGAGACAGGTAATTTCTTTTTTGGACGAACTTGCATAACGAGTACGCGAACAAGTTCTGCCAACTCACCAGCATTCTTGACAAGAATCGAATGTGTAATATGATCATGTTCTAATTCTGCTTCGATCACTCTCGGTGTAAACGATGCAATATCGACTTTCTCATGATAAACCTTTACAATCAACTCATCGTGTGAAGAAACATCAAAATGTTTGAAAGCTTTTTTTGTAAGTTCAGTTTTTTCACAGCGTCCATCATGATGTCGCATGATTGTACTTAGGGCATCTCTTGCAATCGAGTAACCACTTCCTTCATCACCAATAATTTTTCCCCAACCACCGGCGCGCAAGATTTTTCCATCCTCAGTACGATAGAGTGCAATCGAGCCCGTACCAGCAATAATCACTATACCAGGACCTCCGGCAAATGCCGCTTCCAATGCAGTGCGTGCGTCTGTTTCTACGACGATGTTTTTCAAAGGGAATTTTTTCTTAATACTCATTGTATGAAGTGTATCTGTTAATTCGGTTCTATCAGCTGCCCGCCCAGCACCGGCAATTCCCATGATAACACTTTGAAGATTATCCGTTTGACAGTCAACCTTCTTGCAACAATCCTTGATGAGTTCAAAAAGTGTTGCAGCAACTAATTTTACACCATACGTCTGAATTTGTGTGGGTCCGCTTTTACACTCTGCATGCACTGTTCCATCCAAACCTACAATCAAAGCGTCGGTTTTAGACCCACCGCCGTCAATACCGATTACATATCTTCTATTCTCGCTCACCGAAATCCAATAATGTTAAAACCATTCTATTTTCTCATAATTTTACTTTACCAAATTATTAAAAATGGGTATGAGAAGCAAGGCAGCTTGTGAGAAATGTCTCAGGAGAAATTTAAATTATCGATTGACCAATTATTGTATTTGCTCCAAAAAATAATTAATATTAACAAAACCAAAAAATGACATTTAAAATGAAAACCATTCTTATAGTCGATGATGAAAAAGACATCCTCGAGTTATTAAAATATAATTTCCAGAAAGAAGGTTTTACAGTACTGGTCTCACGTAACGGTAAAGAGGCGATGGTCAAAGCACAGTGTCAACCCGACCTAATACTTCTCGATATTATGATGCCCGAATTGGATGGTAGGGAAGTCATCAAACAACTTAAGGGAAATAATAAAACATCCCATATTCCGATTATTTTTTTAACCGCAAAAGAAACAGAAACAGATGAAGTACTCGGGCTCGAGCTCGGTGCCGAAGATTATATCGTCAAACCTATCAGTATCCCAAAACTGCTTGCACGTGTCAGAAATGTTTTCCGAAAGCAGGAAGTAAAAACAACACCGGAAAAAATAATCCGACTTGGAGCTATCGAAATCTCCACCATCCATCATACCGTTCATGTTGATAAGAAAGAAATATTTTTTCCCAAAAAAGAATTTGAAGTACTTTATTACCTTGCTACTCACATCGATCAAGTTGTAACACGAGAAACACTACTGAACAACATCTGGGGCAACGATGTCAGTGTAATTGACCGTACGGTTGATGTGCATATAAGAAAGATCAGAGAAAAACTCGGCGATTCTGCCGATTACATCGAGACGATCAAAGGTTTAGGTTATAGATTGAGGGTAAACGGATGAGTCTTCAAACAAAACTCACATTTCTTTTATTCGCTCTCTCACTTGTGATTATCGTTGCCATGGGTATCGTATCTACAATTGTGATCGATAATTATTTCCACTCTCGTATCGTAAACGAATTAATGACACAGGCGAGATTGATCGAGTATTTCATCCAAACATCTATTGAAAATGATCTGGATGGATATTCCAAACTCCAAAAATTTTCACAGTCTGCCAATCTCCGATTGACTTTGATCGATGACAAAGGTACCGTTCACTTTGAATCCGACTTACCATATAATCAGCTCGCAACAATAGAGAACCATCTTCACCGACCAGAAGTTCAACAGGCAATTAAGGAAGGCATCGGCACAAGTACCAGACATAGTGCAACAGTCGATTCAGTTATGTTATACCTCGCAAAAAAACTATCGGCGATTCTTCCACAACACACTGGGTATAGCGATGTCAAGATACTCCGAGTAAGTGTTCCCCTGACACAAGTCCAAGAAATTATGAGAGATATCCAAAGTAAAATAACGATAACCAGTATTATAGTATTAGCATTTATTTTAGGATTGGCATACCTCGCTTCAAAGCGTTTTGCTAAACCAATCAAGATGATGGCTGTAAGTGCAGAGCAAATACATTCAGGGAATTTGAAAAGCCGGATTCCAAAACAAACCACGAGCGAATTCAATCAACTTGCCGATACCTTGAATAGCATGGTTGATAAACTCGAAGATGACATCGAAAAGCTGAAGAAATTAGAGTGTGTTAGAAGCGAATTTTTAGGCAATGTCTCGCATGAATTAAGAACACCGATCTTTACAATACAAGGAATGCTCGAGACATTGTTGGAAGGTGCAATAGATGATAAAACTGTAAATCGAGATTTTGTTGAGCGGGCATTGAAGAATATAAATCGACTAAACGTGTTATTATCCGATCTAATCGAAATATCACGCATTGAATCTGGTGATATGAAATTGAGTTTTCGTTATTTCGATCTACAAGAGTTCTTAACACAAATTGTAAGCGAAATGCAAGAATCAGCAAATCGCGGAAACATCACACTAGATTTCAAACCTCAACCAATTAAAAATGAAATCTATGGGGATAGAGATAGATTAAAACAAGTTATCGTGAATCTAATCGATAATGCAATTAAATATAATAAGCCGAACGGACGGATAACAATTAGCTATGAAAATGTGGATTCGGGTTTAAGAATAATTGTAAGTGATTCGGGAGTCGGAATTGCTCCGGAACATTTGCCCCGCATCTTCGAGCGATTCTACCGTGTAGATAAAGAACGATCTCGTGAAGCCGGAGGTACCGGACTCGGATTAGCAATAGTAAAACATATCATCGAAGCACACGGGAGTAGAGTGGAAGTGCAGAGTGCGGTTGGGAAAGGTAGCGAATTCAGCTTCATATTAAAATCTTAACAATTTCATAACCTTACCTTTATTTACTCTTAATTTCTGAAAGATATATTTCCTCTGTAGAAAAAAAATTTATAACTACAGAGGATTTAGATGAAACGAATCATTTTTATAATTTCTCTCTTAATTCCCTTGGTTTTACGGGCAATCTCTCAGGATACAACGAGTGTGGCTACAAAAGAGGATGTTGCCGAAATCAACGGAGCAATCGAGGGAATAAACGAAACAATGCTCGAAATAAAAACTACAGCCGATGCTTTAAAGAAAATTAAAGTGTCTGGTTATCTACAAGCACAGTATCAGTTGGCAGAGTCAACGAGTGTACCATCGTATGCGGGCGGGAATTTTCCGTCTAATGTAAAATCACGATTCTCGGTTCGCCGTGGTAGGGTCAAAGTAAATTACGACAACGACTTAACTCAGTTTGTGTTACAGATTGACGTTACACAAAGCGGTGTTGGAATTAAAGATGCTTATGCCTCAGTTAAAGAACCCTGGCTGAGAATAGCATCTCTCACTGGTGGTATTTTTGATAGACCTTTCGGATTTGAGATATCCTACTCATCCAGTATACGTGAATCTCCAGAACGATCTCGCATGTATCAAATCCTTTTTCCAGGTGAACGAGAATTAGGTGCAAAACTGGAGCTAGCACCTGAAAGCGGTCCACTCAGTTATTTTAACTTCAAGGGTGGGTTGTTCAACGGTGTTCTTAATACTGCTAACGAAAATGATCGCTGGAAAGATTTTATCGGTCGGCTCGGTTTCCAGTTCCCCTTCGATGAACAGAACCTTGCTATCGATGGTGGTTTTTCTCTTTATGCAGGTAATGTTACCAACAATTCAAAATATGTCTACAAATTCGATGGATCATCAACGATTAAGCGTTTTTCAGTCGATTCAACTATCGGTAACTTGGGAAATCAATTCGAAAGAACTTATTATGGTGCCGACATTCAAGCGTATTACGATATTCCCGCAATCGGTGGTGCCTCATTACGGGGCGAGTTCATAACAGGTATACAGCCAAGTACAGACAAATCCATCGGATTCTACAATCCTGAAGCCGCAGGTACTACAGATCCAAAATCAGTTATCGATGGAAAGAAAATTACACCACTTTATCGTCGCAATATAACGGGCTGGTATATCAATTATATTCAGAACATCGGATTGAAACACCAGTTTGTAGTTAAGTACGACATATTCGATCCGAATACTGACATTACCGGAGACGATATTGGAAAGAGTGGAAGCAATTTTACCGCTGCCGATATAAAATACACTACACTTGGAATAGGGTGGATTTATCATTGGGACGCAAATGTTAAATTCGTAGTCTACTACGATTGGATGAAGAACGAAAAAGTAAATTCACTTGCAACCGGAACACTCGCACCGTTCAAAGACGATTTGAAAGACAATATTTTAACTTTAAGAATGCAATACAAATTCTAATATCTCTATGTTTTTTTGCGTCCTCTGCAGTTAAAATTTAGCCGACAAGCACGCAAAGTAACGCAAATAAAATCATTATCGAAAGGAATACAAACAATGAAAAAAATAATCTTAACAATACTCACAGCACTTGCTGCTTTTGGCTTTATGCAAAAAGGCGAAACAATTACGGTAAAAGGGTCCGACACAATGGTAATTCTTTCGCAGAGATGGGCTGAACTGTATATGTCAAAACATCCTGATGTTACCGTACAAATAACCGGAGGCGGGTCGGGGGTAGGTATTTCAGCGCTCATCAACGGCACTACAGATATTTGCCTTTCATCGCGTCCGATGAAGAAATCAGAAAAAGAAAAACTTAAGCAGAGATTTAACACACTTGGTGTTGAAATTAAAGCAGCAAAAGACGGTCTTGCCGTTTACTTATGGGAAAAGAATCCGGTGAATGAATTAAGTATTCAACAACTTAAAGATATTTACACAGGTAAGATAACAAACTGGAAACAGGTTGGTGGACCTGACACAAAAATAATTGTGTACGGACGGGAAAACAGCTCCGGCACTTATGTATATTTCAAAGACAACGTGCTCGATGGTGAAGATTTTGCTCCATCGGTCCAAACGCTTCCCGGCACAGGCGGAGTGGTGAATGCAGTATCAAAAGATAAATACGGTATCGGCTATGGCGGTGCCGCTTATGCAAAAGGCATCAAACTCCTCAAAGTAAAAAAAGATGCAAACTCAACTGCGTATGAGCCGACAGAAGAGAACGTGAAGTCGGGTGATTATCCTATCTCCCGCTACCTCTACATGTACACACGCAGCAGACCATCCGGCGCAATGAAAGAATATATCGACTGGATATTGAGCAAAGAAGGTCAAGAAATCGTAACTAAAGTTGGATATTTCCCTGTAAGATAATTCACTATTGGTCCCGGTGTTTCCACCGAGCATCGGGCCCTATCCTCTATGAATGATCGAGTAGATAGGGAATGAAAAAACTTAACAATTTCTTAACAATGAAGTTACCTTAGCTTAATCTGAGATTCTTATCTTAGCTTAGATTAAATTCTATAATAATGAATATCCAGCCCGAACAAGTAAAATCAGTTTTACCTTCACAGCCGAAACCGTCGACTCAGCATCAAATAAACCCGAAAGGAAAATTATCACCGACAGGTTTAAGACGAGGTAAGTTCAGGTTGGGTGAATGGCTGGCAGAATCAATCATTAAAGGTGTTTCGTTTATTTCCTTTGCCGTCATCGTTCTCATTTTTATTTTTGTATTCCGTGAAGCCGCGCCGATATTTTCACCTACGAAACAGACTTCTACCGATCACAGCGAATTAGTTCAAGAAACTTACGGTGAAGAATCATTTGTAACAAACGAGACAGCTACTGAACAAAAAAACAAATCCGTAGAATCATCCGGATCCGAAAGCGTGGTAACGGTTAAAAATTTGCTCGGCAAAGAGTGGCATCCCGTTTCTGAAAATCCGAAGTATGGAATAATGCCATTGATTATTGGAAGTTTCAAAGTAACATTTATTGCAGTTGTGGTTGGTGCGCCAATCGCTATATTGGCGGCGCTCTTCACTGTCTTCTTCGCACCAATACGGTTGCGTGAAATCCTGAAACCTACAATAGAATTTCTTTCTGGTTTCCCATCCGTCGTCATCGGATTTTTTGCACTCGTTACATTAGCAAGTTTCTTCCAGCATCTGTTCGGATATCAGTACCGCCTCAATGCATTCGTCGGAGGAATTGCGCTATCGCTTACAGTTATTCCGATAGTGTACAGCATTACAGAAGACGCTCTATCATCGGTTCCAAAGTACATGACAGAGGCAAGTCTTGCGCTTGGAGCAACTAAGTGGCAGACAGCTCTCTTCGTTGTTTTACCTGCGGCAACACCGGGCGTATTCGCGGCACTTCTTCTTGGTATCGGACGTGCCTTCGGCGAGACCATGATTGTGTTGATGGCAACCGGTAATGCGGCATTGATGTCAATGGACTTTTTCGAGCCGATCCGCACCATGTCGGCAACCATCGGCGCCGAAATGGCAGAAGTTGTTTTCGGCGATACGCATTACAACGTTCTGTTTTTTATCGGTTCGATTCTTTTCATCTTTACATTCATATTGAATGCTGTGGCTGAGTTCTATGTGAGAAACCGATTACAGAAACGATTCCAGGGTGCGGCATGAAGAAAAAATTATTCGGCAGTATTTTCATCGCTTCAACAATCGTATCTTCATTTTTGATACTTTGTGTGATCGCCTATTTGATTTTCGAAATCGCACACGGCGGCTGGAAAAATATCACATGGGAATTTTTGACAACCGCACCATCCGAAGGAATGACGTCGGGCGGTATCTTTCCTGCAATCATCGGAACGGTGTTTCTTGTATTACTGATGTCGATTGCAGGTGCTCCTGTTGGAACAATTACCGCAATATATCTGAGCGAATATGCAAATCGTAATTCAATCTTCACAAAATTAATTCGTTTTGCAGTAAATACGCTTGCCGGTGTGCCTTCGATTGTATTTGGCCTATTCGGTTTAGGATTCTTCGTGCAATTTGTTGGCGGTGGAATGGATAAATTTTTATCCGGAAATGCAGACTTACACTGGGGACAGCCAAATATTCTTTGGGCGAGCTTAACGATGGCACTTCTCACTCTACCCGTTGTAATTGTTTCAACCGAAGAAGCGCTGCGTGCCGTACCGATGGATTTGCGTGAGGGAAGTCTTGCACTTGGCGCAACGAAATTTCAAACCATTGTAAAAATTGTATTACCCAATGCGTATTCCGGTATCCTAACGGGAACAATTTTAGCAGTCGGACGCGGTGCTGGAGAAGTCGCTCCAATTCTTTTTACTGGCGTCGCTTACTATTTACATCATCTTCCATCGTCGCTATCGGATCAATTCATGCAGCTTGGGTACCATCTCTATGTAATGTCAACACAATCGACAGACGTTGAAGCGACAATCGGTATTCAGTATGCAACAGCGTTTGTACTATTAGCGCTGACATTAATGTTGAACTTTTCTGCCATCTTTTTACGGTCTCGGCTGCGGGCGAAAATGAGATAACAGATTCATGACTACAAATATTAAAATACAAACCCAAAATCTCAACCTGTCCTATGGAACAAAACAGGCGTTAAGGAATGTTTTTTTAGATATTCCTGCACACAGAGTAACCGCACTGATTGGTCCGTCAGGTTGCGGAAAATCAACGTTTCTCCGCTCATTGAATAGGATGAACGATCTAATCGATAATGTCCGTATCGCTGGATCTGTTTTTATTGATGGGACAGATATTTACCACAATGGAGTTGACGTGGTTGAGTTGCGGAAAAAGGTTGGGATGATCTTTCAAAAGTCGAATCCATTTCCGAAATCAATTTACGACAACATCGCTTATGGTCCGCGAATAAACGGTATACACGATAAAAAGGTACTAGATGAGATAGTTGAGCATAGTCTTCATCGTGCCGCCCTTTGGGAAGAAGTGAATGATGATTTAAAAAAGAGTGGATTGGCACTATCCGGCGGACAACAACAGCGATTGTGCATTGCACGAGCATTAGCAGTAAATCCCGAAGTGCTCCTTATGGATGAGCCAGCAAGCGCACTCGATCCCCTTGCGACGGCAAAAATTGAAGAGCTTATTCATGAATTAAAAAAGAATTATACAATTGTGATCGTCACACACAACATGCAGCAGGCAGCACGCGTGAGCGATTACACTGCTTTTTTCTATCTAGGTGAAATAATAGAATACGATGAAACAAAAAAAATCTTTACAACACCGAAACAGAAACAAACAGAAGAATATATCACCGGAAGATTTGGATAGGAATTATCGATGATGAAGCGACATTTTGAAAACGAATTAGAAAGTTTAAAAACAAGTCTCATTAAGATGGGAAGCCATGCAGAGGAAGCAGTGAGACTTGCAATAAAATCCCTAATGGATAATGATATTGCACTTGCACGAAAAGTTATCAACAACGAGAACAGGATTAATTCATTGGAAATTGAGATTGATAATTCAATTTTCGACATTATGGCTCTTCATCAGCCAGTAGCGGTCGATTTACGGTTTATACTTGCAGCTCAGAAAATAAATAATGACCTTGAAAGAATCGGTGACCACGCAGTTAATATCGCTGAATCTGCAATTGTGCTGATTAATACTAGATTCGTCGAACCTTTACTCGAAATTCCAAAAATGGTTGAGATTGTCCAGTTGATGCTTCGAAACGCTCTGGATGGTTTTATCCATCAAGACCCAAAACTCGGAAAAACTGTACTCGAGCAAGACGATATAATTGATGAACTGAATAGGAAAATGGCTATAGAAGTTATCCAACTAATGAAAAGCGATAAGAATTCAATAGACGGAGGATTGGATCTAATACGTATTAGTAGAAATTTAGAGCGTATAGCCGATCTCGCTACAAACATTGCAGAAGAGGTAATCTTCATTACTCAAGCAAAGGTTGTAAAACATCATGCCGATGAAACGAATATTAATTCACCACATTAAAAATAAATTATTATTATGCTGGTATGATGGCACTTGCAACCTCTGATATATAAATTTGACGTTAGAACAGAGTTTTATTAAATTGGATACAAGGAAAGAATTATTAATAAAAGTATTTCGAGGCAGGTAAGCTACAAGAAATAACTAATGGACCTTAGGCACAGACAATATGGCACTATAATAATCTTTGCTGTGGGAATTGTAATAGCGGTTATTCTTGTTAATTTCATGATAAGTGGATCGATACATCCCATCGAAGTAGGGGTTGGTATCTTACTACTTCTCACATTGTTTCTCTTCGCATCACTCACAGTGGAAATCAACAATGGCAATGTGGTATGCAGTTTCGGACCCGGACTCATCCGAAAACAGATCAAGCTATCGGATGTAATCGATGCTCGACCTGTAACCAATTCCTGGCTTGCAGGATGAGGAATTCGCTGGATACCTGGACGATATATGCTGTGGAATATATCGGGCCTTCGTGCAGTGGAACTAACTCTCACCAACGGTAAGAAGTTTCGCATTAGCACAGATGAACCCGATACGCTCGTCCGTGCGATTCAAATGAACAAGATAGTGGGAACCAACGAATCAGCTAAAATGCAACAACTTCCGTAGAAATTATAGAAAGCACTTTAAATAAAATTCCATTTCATACATTTACACGCTTTCTTTAAGACAACGATAATGAAATCAATACAGGAAATCAAAAGAGAATTTAAAGAACGCAAGAAACCAGCCGGTGTCTTCATGGTAAAGAACACCGCTAATGGCAAGATACTTCTTGGAAGCAGTTTGAACCTCGAAGGTCCGTTGAACAGTCATAAGTTTATGCTCACTATTGGAAGACATCGCAACGAACAGCTTCAAAAAGAATGGAATGAATACGGTGCCGATAAATTTGTTTTTGAAATTTTAGAAATTGTGAAAGTTAAAGATGATCCAACCTTTAACTTGAGTGATGAGTTGATTTTACTCGAAGAATTATGAATTGAAAAATTACAGCCATTAGGCGAGAAAGGTTATAATACAGAGAAGCGAATTAGACAAGCATAACGTTACTTGCTTTGCTGTGCAGCGAGCAATGTATTTTTCAAAACCATGGCAATCGTCATCGGTCCCACTCCACCCGGAACAGGAGTGATTGCACCTGCAACTTTCGATGCTGATTCAAAGTGAATATCTCCAACAATCCGATAACCATTCTTAGCTGTTGAATCTTCTACACGATTTATTCCAACATCAATAACGACTGCACCCGGTTTAATCATATCACCGGTGATACATTCAGGTTTTCCCATAGCGGCTATTAAAACATCGGCTTGCTTCGAATAGTAGGAAATATTCTTTGCTCCCGTATGTGCAATCGTTACAACTGCATTTGCACCTTTTTGTTTTTGTAGCAAAATGTTCATTACAGGTTTTCCTACAATGTTACTCCTACCAAGTACAACAACATGTTTTCCGGATGGATCATTTCCGCTGCGGATGAGAAGTTCCTGTATTCCAGCAGGTGTACACGGTTTCAGACATGGCAAACCAATTACTAATCTACCAATGTTGATCGGATGGAATCCATCGACATCTTTTTTATAATCTATCGCTGCAATTACTTTTTGTTCATCGATATGTTTGGGTAATGGTAGTTGGACGAGTATGCCATGGATTTTGGGATCGCTATTGAGTTGATTGATAAATTGGAGAACTTTTTCTTCAGAAATATCAGCCGGTAGTTTTTCGGTGATTGAATAAAATCCCATTTCCTCGCATCCCTTCCCTTTCATTTTGACATACGATTGTGAAGCAGGATTCTCACCTACAAGAATAAAAGCTAAACCGGGAATTATACCGTGATTGGTTTTAAGCTTCTCGGTCTCAAGCTTGATTTCGCGCTTAATATCTTCAGCTATTTTCTTGCCGTCTATGATAGTTGCTGACACAAATCAATTATTCAATGTTTCAATCTCTTCAAAATTCCGGGAAACAAAATCTCTCAAACTTCAATGCTTTTCCTACCTCTATATCAACCTGGACAAACACACCACACATCCTTACATCATGGGAAGCAACTTCGTATTTAAATGTAGTTTGCAATAGAAATCTTTTTAATGCGATCTCTTTCTTCATTCCAATAATTGAATCATAGGGTCCTGTCATCCCGACATCTGTAATATATGCAGTACCTTGCGGAAGAATCCTTGCATCTGCAGTTTGAACATGGGTATGCGTACCAATCAGTGCCGATACCTGACCATCGAGATACCAACCTAATGCCATTTTTTCTGCCGATGCCTCTGCATGAAAATCGACTATAATTACTTTTGTATGTTCCTTGATCTTTGATACTGCCCAAACTGCTCTTTTGAATGGACAATCAATCGGCTGCATATAAACGCGCCCCTGCAAATTAAGGACACCGACCTTCCCTTTATTTCCTAAATCATACACAACGAAACCATTTCCAGGATTTTCCGAAGGATAATTCAGCGGCCTCAGGACATTTCGATTTGCTGCTAATAATTTCCGAGCGTGCCAATTATCCCAAAGATGATTACCACCGGTTATCACATGAACACCCAAATTGAAAACCCTCTCGGCTGTTTTTTCGTCGATACCTTTACCATCAGTGAGATTTTCACCGTTGGCTATGCAGAGATCGATTTTATATTTTTGAAGGTAATTCTTGATAAGTGTTTCGGTAAGTTCCAGCCCAGGTTTGCCGATAATATCACCGATAAAGAGAATATTAATTATGTTCTGTTGCATGAGATGAATATAAGAAAATTTGTCTTAACAAAAAATCATCACCGGAAATCTAATAATCTTAAAACTAATTTGATGGTGATGCATATTTTAATTACATTTCATTAATAAAATTTGATACCACCAAACGAAATTAGCTAACGATGTTAATAACAATTCGGTTCTTGAAAATTGCATGGATCATAATAATAATATGGGGATCATGGAATTGCAAAGATGAACTCGCTGGAGATGATATAAATAAAATTGTATTTCCCGATTCCAATGTAAGTTATTATAATCACGTTCAACTCCTTTTTCATGTAGGTTGTGCAATACCAGGCGGCTGCCATGCAAGCGATGAACCTGCAGCAGATTTAAGCTTAGAAACTTGGCACGATGCCCTCACAAAAATTGGGATCATCATTCCGGGTAATCCAGACAATAGTCGGCTTGTTTGGGCAATTGAGGGTCGCCTCCCAGGTGCGCAACGAATGCCTTTGAATCGTCCACCATTAAATGAGAATCAAATAAAAGGAATCAGAACATGGATCAGAGAAGGCGCACAAAATAATTAACGCTGAACTGTAACTAGATGAGGCGGAGGGATGTATTTTTTTTCTTGATAAGTTTTATTAATCCATTTTTCAAATTCCTCCCTAAATATTTTTATGACACTTTGCACAGGCCAAGCAGCAGCATCTCCAAGGGCACAGACAGTATTACCTTCGATATTGTTTGCAACACTTAAGAGCAAATCGATGTCTTCAAGTGTTCCTTTACCATCCATAAAACGCTTGATTATTTTTTCCATCCACCCACACCCCTCGCGGCACGGTGTGCATTGTCCGCACGATTCATGATGATAGAAATGAATTAAACGGGCAAGCACTTTTAAAACATCGGTGTCTTCATCCATAACAATAATTCCTCCCGTGCCGATAGATGTATCGTAATCTTTTAGCGATTCTGAGTCCATCCGCACACCCTCGACCTCTTCGCCTCGAATCCATTTTGTTGATGAACCACCAGGAATAACAGCTTTAATCTTTTTATTTTCAGGAATACCGCCTGCATATTTATAAATAATTTCAGAAAGTAGTGTACCCGTTGGAAGCTCATAAACTCCGGGTTTGTTCACATGTCCGCTAACACCGAATAACAATGTTCCTGGATGCTTTGGCTCTCCGATTTTCGAATACCACTCAGCACCGCGATTAATGATAAGCGGAACATTAGACAACGTCTCGATATTATTGATAGTAGTCGGACAACCCCATAAACCATTTTGTGCAGGGAACGGCGGCTTTACACGAGGATAGCCACGATCTCCTTCAATGGAATTCATCAACGATGACTCTTCACCACAGATGTACGCACCTGCACCGCGAAAAATATACATCTCGGTGTTAAAACTTGTACCTAATATATTCTTCCCGATATAATTTTTTGAATAAGCATCATCTATAGCTTTCTGAAGAAGATTGATCCATTTGATGTATTCGCCGCGAATGTAAACATAAATTACCTGCACTCCCATTGCATATGCTGCGATGAGAGATCCCTCGATGAAGAGATGAGGATTGAACTCAAATATCTGTCTGTCTTTATACGTCCCGGGTTCTCCCTCATCACCGTTTGCACAAAGGTATTTCGGTTTTGAAGATTGTTTGGGCATAAATGACCATTTCAGCCCCGTTGGGAAACAGGCACCACCACGCCCCTTGAGATTCGACTTCTTCACTTCGTCAATCACTGCATCTGGTGTCGTCCCTAAAACTTTGCGGAGTGCTTGATATCCATTATGCTGTTCATATATATCGATACGGTGGAGGTTCGGTATATTAGGAAGAAGTAATTTTTCTGTGAATTCGGGCATGACTATTTTAATTCCTGAAGAAGCGTGTCAATTTTTTCAATAGTCAGATTCTCATGATAGGTATCGTTTATCTGCATCATTGGTGCAGTACCGCATGAGCCAAGGCACTCTACTTCTGAGAGAGTGAATCTATTATCAGCTGTGGTTTCTCCGACTTTTATGTTTAGCTTCTTGCAAATATATTTTGTTAACTTTTCTGCCCCTAATAATTGACACGAAACATTGGTACATACCTGAATGTGATATTTCCCAATCGGCTTTTTATTGAACATTGTATAGAATGTTGCTACACCGATAACGTGATTAACCGGTAGGTTAAGTACTTGAGCAACTTCCTTCATCGTTTCTTCCGATATCCAACCGTATTGGCTCTGTGCAATGTGAAGTGCCGGTATCGTCAACGATTTCGTATCCGGAAATTGCTTCTTCAGTACTTCAATATTTTTAAGATTTTCTTGTGTCAACATTCGTAATAAATAATTTTTTAATTTTTCATTTATCTGCTTCACCCATAACAGGGTCCAAGCTTCCAATTACCGCGACTACATCGGAAATTAGCCCACCCCGCAACATCATCGGTAGGGATTGGATATTTATGAATGATGGAGATCGAATTTTAAGCCGCCATGGATATCCTTCACCACGACTTTGGATATAAAAACCAAGCTCACCCTTCGACGCCTCAATTGCTTGGTATACTTCGCCGGCTGGCGGATTAATACCAAAATTAATTAACATAAAGTCATGTATCATTTCTTCCATTTTTCCATATACTTTTTCTTTTTGTGGAAGAACTTTTTTAGGTTCTTGCGATTTAATTTTTCCTTCAGGCAGTTTCTCTAATGCTTGACGGATAATTTTTATACTTTCTCGCAATTCGGTCATGCGGACATAAAAACGAGCCAGAACATCTCCATCGTTATAAACCGGTACATGAAAATCCAGGCGATCATAAACAAGATATGGTTCATCTCGGCGGAGATCATGATCAACCCCTGAAGCGCGAAGTAGCGGACCTGTTAAACCCATTGCAATTGCATCTTCTTTCGAAACATATCCGATTCCTTCACAGCGATCGATAAAAATCCGATTTCGAACAAGAACGTTCTCACACTCATCAAGAGAAGCAGGAAGCTCATCGAGAAATATTTTTATCGCTGAGATTACTTCTGCCGACATATCATTCGCCAATCCCCCGATCCTAGTGAAACTGGTCGTGAATCGGACTCCTGTCAAGATATCCCAGATATCCTGAATTTTCTCACGCTCGCGGAAACCCCACAACAAAACCGTTACAGCGCCAACGTCCATCGCCATCGTACCAAGCCAGACAAGGTGTGATGCGAGCCGCGCAAGCTCTGCACAAATCACACGGATGTATTGTGCTCTTGGTGGTACTTCAATTCCAGCTAATTTCTCTACGGCAAGAACGTATGCAACATTAT
Source organism: uncultured Chlorobiaceae bacterium (assembly GCA_964471945.1). Classification (GTDB taxonomy): domain Bacteria; phylum Bacteroidota; class Ignavibacteria; order UBA10030; family SZUA-254; genus JASEHD01. The sequence continues at coordinate 19,950 of CAYYIJ010000003.1, read as the reverse complement.
TAGCTAATGGTGAAAGATAATCAAGCCGGTCGGTATGAGGAATGAACTCATGATAGTTCATGTTCTCTGCGAGCTTCTCATATCCACGATGCAAGTAACCGAGGTCGGGGACTGCCGCAACGATTGTTTCCCCATCTAATCGAATAAGTAATCGAAGCACACCATGAGTTGCCGGATGCTGCGGGCCCATATTCAATATCATATCATTCTCGAGTGGATCATCAAACGTAACGGTTGTTTGTTGATCTTCTAATGCTTTGAGAATTCTTTGCCGTGCTTCTTGCTGTGTAGTATCTAATGCCATTTGGATAGATTTTTATTTGCGAGGTAATGGAAGAGAGCCGGGGAGACCCGTAAGCGGGAAATCTTTCCGCAACGGATGATATTCAAATTCCTCGGGCATATAAATCCGCCGTAAGTCAGGATGACCTTCGAATATTATTCCAAACATATCGTATGCTTCTCGCTCTGAATAATTTGCAGCGGGCCAAATGCATGTAACAGTTGGAATATGTGGATTATTTTCGTCAATACGGACTTTAAGTCGAAGACGGAATTTGTTTCGGAGAGAAAAAAGATTATAAATAACTTCGTATCGATCTCCCATTCTATTTTGATCGACTCCACAAACATCCCGTAATGAATCAAATCGCAACTCTTCGTCATCGTGGAGAAATTTGCACACCTTTACGATATCATTATTTTTAATGAATATCGTTAATTCAGTCCGAAATTCGTTAATCGATTCTATGGAATCTTTAAAATGTAATTTCAGTTTTTCGAGGAGTTTTTCTTTCATTATTTTGTATAAATTCTTGAATATATACCTTTTCCACTTGCCCTGGTTTTTCACCTCGCGCAATTTTTTTCTGAATTTCCATTAATCCCTTTATTAAATTATCCGGACGAGGTGGGCATCCAGCTACATAAACATCAACTGGGATAAATAAGTCGATCCCCTGTACGACTGAATATACACGATACATTCCACCTGTTGAAGTACAAGCACCCATCGCAATCACCCATTTAGGATCAGGCATCTGATCATAAATTTTTCGAACAACGTGCGACATTTTATAGGTAACCGTTCCAGCAACAATCATTAAATCACTCTGGCGTGGTGAAAATCGAAATGCTTCAGAGCCGAAGCGCGAGCAATCGTACCGGGGACCTGCGAAGGACATCATTTCTATTGCACAACAAGATATTCCCATTGGCATGGGCCACAATGAATTTTTTCGTGCCCATGCAATAATGTCATCTAATTTTGTTGTAATGAACGGCTCGTCATGTTTCATTAATCCCATTTGAGCCCACCTTTCTTCCACACATACACAAAACCTATCATCAGAATCGCTATGAAGATAAACATCTCGATGAGACCAAACATTCCTAATTGTTTGAAGTTCACCGCCCAAGGATAAAGAAACACAACTTCGATGTCGAAAATAATGAACAGCATCGCAACCATGTAGTATTTAATCGACATCCTCTCGCGTGCCGAGCGGATTGGTTCCATGCCGCTTTCATAAATCGACTGCTTGATGTCGTTCGGATTTTTTGGACCAAACCATTCGCTTGCCTTCGACATTATAACACCAAACGCAACGCCCAACACAATCATAATACCGATGGGAACGTAATCAACAAGCATGGAATTTTAATAAAATTTAGGATTATTCAAAATATTGAAAGGAAATTTAGGAAATATTGTGAAGAATTGCAAAAAAAAATTGGGTTAATTAGTTTTACTTGAACTTCTCCACTTCATCTAAAACAGTCAAAACAATCTCGTCTTCATTAACATGCTTTATCACCTCACCTTTTCGATACAATATAGCCATCCCTTTACCCGCCGCTATACCAATATCAGCTTCACTTGCTTCGCCGGGACCATTTACTACACAGCCAAGAATAGCAATCTTTATCGGTTTTTTAATTCCTGAAAGTTTTTCCTCAAGCTTTTTCACAATGCTAAAAAGATCAACCTCCAAACGTCCACATGTTGGACAGGCAATCAATTCTACATTTCTTGACGCAAGACTTAGTGAACGGAGAATCTCCTTTCCGACCTCAACTTCTTTGACAGGATCGTCGGTCAGGGAAACACGAATCGTGTCACCGATACCTTCTGCTAACAGCGTTCCAATTCCGACCGCAGACTTTATCGTTCCGACTTTTGTTGTACCCGCTTCCGTAACTCCAAGATGTAGTGGTATATCTGTTCGTTGAGCAATCAATCGGTATGTTTCAATCATCAATTTGACATCAGTTGATTTCGCGGAGATGATGATATCTTTGAATCCAAACTCCTCACAAATTTCAACATGCCTCATTGCACTTTCAAAGAGCGCCTCAGCAGTTGGATAACCATATTTTTGTAAAATATCTTCCTCAAGCGAACCAGAGTTTACACCGATACGAATGGGGATATTTTTCTTTTTCGCTGCACTAAGAACTTCCCGAATTCTTTCCTTAGTTCCAATATTGCCTGGATTTATTCGAACTTTTGCTACATTTGCTTCAATTGACTTTAACGCAAAGACATGATTGAAATGTATATCTGCTACGACAGGAATTGGAGATTGTTTTACAATCTCAGCGATTGCTTCTGCCGCTTCTTTATCGTTTACAGTTACACGAATAATATCGCAGCCAGCATCTTCCACCTGTTTTATTTGTGCAACCGTTGCAACAACATCCGATGTTCTAGTCTTGGTCATTGTTTGCACGGAGATCGGGGCATTACCACCAATCAGGACTCCGCCAACATTTATTTGTCTGGTTTGCCGTCGTATTCCAACTTTGTATGTTTGGTGTGTGATATTCATTTCTTATCTATCTTCTGTCCTAATTCAACTTCTTGCTTGCTTCAAACAATATCTTCTTCTCTTCTTCTGTCAAACTCTGGTATCCATTCCGATTGATTTTATCTAGTATTTCATCAATCTGCGATTGGTTAATTCGATTCTCCTCATCATGAATATCATAGAAATTTGCATCGCTGACCTCTTTATTTTCTGAAGAAACGTATTCATATCCGTTTGATGTGGATTTTCCGCCGCCAACATAATGAGATCCTGAACGAGGGAAAAGCTTATCGAATGAATACCCATACCGTTCCAGCATTAAGTATATCAAGCCAACAGCGGCACCACCTAAATGTGCAAAGTGAGCGATACCATCGTCTGTGCCAGTAACCCCTGCATATAGTTCTAATAGCATATATCCTATTACAAAATATTTTGCACGTACTGGCAGTAGAAGGTACAAAAATATTGGTCTATCCGGATATAGCAATCCGAATGCAAGAAGAACTCCATAAACAGCTCCCGATGCCCCAACAGTCGGAGCGGTGGTACCAAAAATTGGAGCAATAAACAAGTTTGCTAAGCCCGCGCCTAAACCACACAATAAATAGTAGAAGAGGAACTTTCTCGAACCCCAGTTATTTTCCAATTCCATCCCGAACATCCAGAGTGCAAACATGTTGAAAAAGAGATGCATTAAACCACCGTGCATGAACATGTATGTAAATATTTGCCATATTTCGAAACCCTTTTCTAATGGATAAAGAGGAAAAATCATATTAATTATAGCGGAAAGGGGCAAACCTTGAATACTGAATAGTCCAAAGAAGCTTGTGAGGAAAAAGATTCCAACGTTACTAATCAATAACGCTTTAATAACGGTGGGGAAAAACTTGAATCCACCGAAAAAAGACGGTCGGTAATAACTTGAGCTTGAGTAACGATAATAAGTCATCCAGATAAAATCCTTTACTATTATAAACGCATGGAAACCGATTACAGTTTCACTTGTTGGCTAATGCTGCAACACCCGGAAGTATTTTGCCCTCCAGGAATTCAAGTGAAGCGCCACCGCCAGTTGAAACATGTGTCATCTGTTTTGCGACACCTGCCTTTTTCACCGCAGCGGCGGTATCGCCTCCACCAATAACTGTCGTTGCACCACTGCTTGCAAGTAATCTTGCGATGGTGAATGTTCCTTCAGAAAAACGCGGATCTTCGAACATTCCCATGGGTCCATTCCACACGATAGTTTTTGCACCCTTCAGTGCATCACTAAATAATTGAACAGTTTTTGGACCGATATCAAACATACTCCTGCCAGCAGGGATTTTATCAACCTCGATGACTTTAGGTGGTATTTGTGAATCGATTTTATTTCCTATCACGCCATCTATTGGAAGTAAAATTTTGATGCCGCCTTTATTGAGAATCTTTCTTGCAGTTTCTATCGAGTTGGTTTCAACTAAACTCTCCGCCATATTATAACTTTTTGCTGCAAGGAAAGTGTTCGCCATTCCTCCGCCAACAATCAGCGTATCGCACTTTGTCAGTAAATTTTCGACTACAGCTATCTTATCACTTATCTTGGCTCCCCCCAGGATTGCAACATAAGGCCTGTTGGGATTTTGTATTGCACGACCGAGATACTCAATCTCCAGTTCCATTAAGAAGCCGGAGACAGCAGGTAAATATTTAGCAACTCCTTCGGTGCTTGCATGGGCGCGGTGTGCTGAACCGAAAGCATCGTTCACGTAAACTTCACCAAGCGATGCAAGCCTCTTGGCAAATTCAGGCTCATTCTTTTCTTCTTCTCTATGGAATCGGACATTTTCGAGAAGTAACACTTCGCCGGGTTTTAAACAAGCTGCCATTAACTCAATTTCGGAGCCAATGCAATCCGAACCCATCTTGACGGGCTTATTCAATAACTTGCTCAAGGCATCAGCCGCGGGTTTCAAGCTGAGATCTGGTTCGAACCCTGTACCTTTAGGTCTACCTAAATGACTCATGAGTATAAGTGATGCACCTTGATCTAAAACATACTGTATTGTTGGCAGCGAAGCTCGGATTCGCTTATCGTCAGTAACTACACCTTTGTCCATTGGAACATTGAAGTCCACACGCATTAATACACGCTTGCCTTTGAGTTCTATATCTTTTGCAGTTTTTTTATTCATTTAGATTTCTCCTCGTCTGAATTTTTGCATGATTTCCCATTTCTCTTTTGATAAAGCTTTATATATAAACTCCTGTGCTTCCTCCAACCAACGCAGGCGTTCTTCGAGAGGCAATTTTCGATACTCAGCAATTTGTTCATCGGTTACATGAAACGAAAAACCACCTGACATATTTTTCTCAGATATTTTCATTTTGATTGCTTAAAATGTTTTTTAATGCCATCACATCATCAATATCTTGTTTCCGGTTCGATAGTTTTTTTATCTCTATCAAATCAGATATATCTATTAAAGGTACATTTATATTGCTAATACAAATATTTTTTCGATTCAAAAAACATGGATCGAAATCAACCGGATTTTCGATAAAGAAATCAACAACATTAAATTCACGGCTACCTTTAAAAAAAGAGACAACTAACATATTTTTATTCTTCTTTAACTCTAATCTTCGTGTGTGATTTAAAAGATCCTTTTCTACAATAGGAACACGAGGTATGAAGCCAATCCCTGCCAAACTAATCCATGTTTTATGAATATTTTCTTCATCAAGACCAATCATAAGATCGAGATCATACGTCATGCGGGGAATCCCATGTAGGTTGACCGCGACACCCCCCACCACTAAATAACGAACATTATTTTTATTTAAAGCTTCAAATACTTCCTGATAAAACATAGAATTACAATTTCGAAGCAATTAAATTCGCAAGATCAGCCGTGCGAACCGAATAACCCCACTCGTTATCGTACCATGCAACTACTTTGATGAAATCGCTTTTATCTTTACCAAGAACCTGAGTGAAGGGTAAATCTACTGATGAACTATGCGGGTCCCCTTTGAAGTCAACGCTAACAAGCGGTTCGTCAATTGCTGCAAGAATTCCTTTCATCGGACCGCTGGCTGCGTCTCTGAAAGCTTGTCTGAGTTCATCAGTTGTGCATGGCACTTCAACTTGAGCAGTGAAATCAACAACCGATACTGTCGATGTTGGAACTCGCAAAGCATAACCATCGAACTTTCCTTTCAGTTCTGGAATGACAAGGGCTAATGCTTTTGCAGCTCCAGTAGTTGTAGGAATTATGTTCATAGCAGCAGCACGCGCTCTGCGTAAATCGCTATGCGGTAAATCCAAAATCTTTTGATCGTTTGTGTATGCATGTACCGTTGTCATCAAGCCTCTAATAATCTTAAATTTATCGTGAACAACTTTTACCGCAGGTGCTAAACAATTTGTTGTGCAAGATGCATTCGATATTACATGATGATTTTTAGGATCATACTTATTCTCATTCACACCGAGAACAACCGTAAGGTCTTCACCTTCGGCGGGGGCGGTTATGATAACTTTTTTCGCACCGCCTTTCATGATATGATTCTCTGCGCCTTTTACGGTTTTGCCTTTTTTATTCACGCCATCTTTTTTAATAGTAAAAAGTCCGGTTCCCTCGATCACGATATCAACTCCCGCTTCCTTCCACGGAAGTTTATCCGGCTCGGTTTCTTTAAACATCTTGATTTCATTTTCATTGATGATCAGTTCACCATCACCTACCTCAACCTTACCGTTGAACCTGCCGTAGTTTGTGTCGTATTTGAGAAGATGTGCCATCGTTTTCAAGTCACCGATATCGTTTATCGCAACTACTTCTAATGTATTTGGATAGTAATCCCTAATCGCTCTGAGTACTTGACGTCCAATGCGGCCGAAACCATTAATACCTACTTTAATTACCATAAATAATCTCCAATCGTATGAAATTTTTACTATTCACTGAATAATATTATTAAAAGGTTGTCTCAATTTACCAAGAAACGAAACGAAAATCAACATCTTATAGTTTATATATTTTCTTTGCCGATATCTACTCTGCCATCGCAACAGATGCGGCAAAAACATTGCGAGCATTCAAGGAAATCAATTCTTTCGCACAAGCATTTATAGTTGAGCCGGTAGTAATCACGTCGTCTATTATGATAAACGATTTCCCTGGAACCAGAAACTTGAATTTTTGATCGACCTCAAATGCGTTTTCAACGTTTTCTATACGTTCTTGAAGATTCAGCTTTGTTTGGGATTGTGTATATTTTCTCCGGTGGATAATGGAATCATGCACAGGTATCCCAGAAGCCGCTAAAACGCCTTTACAAATGTATTCACTCTGATTATACCCGCGCTCACGCTGTTTAAGTTTATGAAGTGGAATCGGTATCAGATAATCCGTACCAGAAAACGACGGATCGGTTACAATCATTTTTCCTAACTCTCTTCCTAACATCACTCCGAGTGTTTTCATCCCCTGATATTTAAGAAGATGAATTATATCCTGCAATCTCCCTTCCTGTTCGAAAAGATAACAAGAGACAATATTTTTCACAAAATTTTCCGTATCGAATTTCATTTTGAGCCGTATCCATGTCGGATGAGATTGATCAACTAATGTAAAACTGTTCCAACAGATTGAACAAACATGTATTTCATGATCCTTGAGAAGTTGGCTGCATGTAAGACATACCGGTGGATAGATAAAATCACGAATGGGATAAAGAAAATACTTTTGCAGCAAATTCATTTCACCATTTGCTCAAGTCGATCGATTTCATCACGAAGCTCTGCCGCTCGTTCGAATTCTAAATCTTTAGCTGAGTTTCGCATCTCAATCCGTAGTTCAGCTATCAAGTCCTTGCGTTGATCTTTGGTCATATATCTAAAAATTGATTCTGTAATAACCGGAGCTTTTTCACGGTTTTTCTGCGCATCACGAGCTGTCTTAACATCGGCAACAGTTGTAGCGACAAGGATTTCTTCAGTTGATTTGTAGATTGTCTTTGGAGTAATGTTCTGGTTTTTGTTATATTCAATTTGCTTTGACCGACGACGGCGTGTTTCATCCAGCATTCTTTTCATTGAACCTGTTTCACTGTCGGCATAAAGGATAACTTTTCCATTTATATTCCGAGCGGTTCGTCCCGCCGTTTGGATAAGAGATTTTTCTGAACGTAAGAATCCTTCTTTATCAGCATCAAGTATTGCTACAAGTGAAACTTCGGGTAAATCTAATCCTTCCCGGAGAAGATTCACACCTACGAGAACATCAAAGTTGCCAAGCCGCAGATCACGAAGAATTTCAACTCTCTCCAACGCATCAATATCTGAATGAATATATCTAACTTTAATTTTGATGTCGCTCAAATATTTTGATAAGTCTTCCGCCATTCGCTTGGTCAGCGTAGTAACAAGACAGCGTTCTCTTCTCTTCGACCGTTTTCTGATCTCATGAATGAGATCATCAATCTGATTCTTAACTGGACGCACTTCCACTTCAGGATCAACGAGACCAGTTGGGCGAATAATCTGTTCAACAACAACGCCCTTAGATTTCTCGAGCTCATAAGGACCGGGCGTTGCACTAACAAATATAATTTGATTAACCATCGCTTCCCATTCTATGAACGTAAGGGGGCGATTATCAAGTGCTGACGGAAGACGGAAACCGTATTCAACAAGTGTTGTTTTGCGTGAACGATCACCATGCCACATACCGCTAATCTGAGGAACAGACACGTGCGACTCATCTACGACAAGTAAAAAATCTTTCGGGAAAAAATCCAATAAACAAAACGGACGAGAGCCGGCTGGTCTACCTGCGATGTGTCGAGAATAATTCTCGATTCCTGAGCAATAACCAACTTCTCGCATCATCTCGATATCGAATCTAGTACGCTGCTCAAGCCGCTGTGCCTCGAGGAGCTTTCCTGTTTTTCTAAAATAATCAAGCTGCTCTTCCAATTCAATCTCAATTTTTTTTATAGCCCGCTCAAGCGTCTGTTGTGTAGTGATGAAATGTTTTGCTGGATAGATAACTTCATGGTCGATCTCGGAAATAAAATCACCTGTCAGAAAATGAATAGAAGCGATCTTCTCGATCTCATTGCCAAAGAATTGAATTCGGATTGCTTGTTCATTTTCGTAGGCGGGAATAATTTCAACTACATCGCCACGCACGCGGAATGTCCCCCTCGTGAACTCAAAATCATTTCTCATATAATGGATATCAAGCAGTTTCCTCAATAGAACATTACGCTCCATTCGTTGACCTTTCCTAATTTGCACCATTTGTGCGAGCCATTCATCCGGCGCGCCTATACCATAAATGCAGCTAACGGAGGCGACAACAATGACATTTGCATCTTCATTCAAAAGTGCACTTGTTGCCCGTAAACGCAAACGGTCTATTTCATCGTTTACTGATGAATCTTTTTGTATATACGTGTCAGTGACTGGAAGATAAGCCTCAGGTTGATAGTAATCATAATATGAGATAAAGAATTCGACTCGATCCTGAGGAAAAAAATGTTTGAACTCAGCATACAATTGTGCCGCAAGCGTTTTGTTATGCGACATAATTAACACAGGTTTATTTACTTGTGCAATAACATTAGAGATTGTAAATGTTTTTCCACTTCCCGTAACTCCAAGTAGTGTTTGGTATTTATCCCCACGTTTTATTCCCTCGGTTAATTCATGAATCGCCTGCGGTTGATCACCACTAGGTTTAAAATCTGATGTGAGATTAAAGGACATTCACTGGATATTATCAATATTATGTGGGGGTATTTTTCTTCAATAATCGAATCCGCGAATAAACACTGTGGTTAGAACGATTAAGATCAGCCGCAATCTTTGTCGGTGACAATTTGTCGAAATTCTCTTGAAGATATTTTAATTCCTCCTCTGTCCATTTCCTTTGCCCTGGGGTTCGATGAAAGCCGTGGCGACTTGCATAATGAGAAACCGAGCGTTCTGTTTTCCCAATAAGTTTACCAATTTCTTTGAAAGTCATTCTTTTATAGTTTTTCGCCAAGAATTTATGATCCTTTTTCGTCCAAAAAAAATCCCGATTCAGGTGAAGCTTACGCGCTTTTTTAATTACGCCTTTCATGGGGCGTCCTAACTGGTGAGCGATTTCGGTGATCGATATTTCCTTTTTTGGATAAAGCTCAAGAAGTAATTTTATTTCATCCTCATTCCAATAAGAGGCGTGGGGCTTGTTCAATTTTAAAATTTTCGCTTTTGTCAATATAGCGTTTGCTGACCGACTAAGTGAGCGTCCAATTGATCGGGCGGTCTTACTTCCGTAATGTCGTTTCAGATAACGTATCTCCCATTCCTGCCATGGTTTAAAGTTAAGACGCCTAATCCCTAGTCGGATTGTACGTCCAATTACACTTTTATGTGATCGTCCAAGTTTTTCCGCAATAAACATTCCACCTTTTTTTGGATAATATTTCTTCAAAAATGCATCATCTTCTTCGTTCCAATATCGAACGGCTTTACTTCGAATATTTAAATCTGCAGCTTTCATCCGCACAGCGGGAATTGATCTACCTAGTTCACTAGCAACATATTTAGCACCATAGAGTGGAAAGTTCTCTTGTAAAAATTTTAGCTCATCATCTGTCCAAACTTTTATGTTAGGATTGCCTGGACGACGTTTTATAATCATTTCATTTTCAATCATATTATTTATCAATAATAAAAAAAATCATTCATATCTCAAAGCATCGATCGGATTTAAGCTCGATGCTTTACGGGCAGGGTAATATCCAAAAAAAACACCAACTGTCATCGAAAAAAATACGGCTAATATAATTGAGTTAGCTGTTACAAATGTGGGCCACCCAGCAAATTTAGAGACAAAACCTGAACCCACGATACCAAACGCAATTCCAATCATACCGCCTAATAAACTCATCACAATCGCTTCCATTAAAAATTGTGTGAGTATATCGTACTTCCTTGCACCGATCGACATCCGAATACCGATCTCACGAGTTCGCTCTGTTACGGAAACGAGCATAATGTTCATGATTCCGATCCCACCAACTAGGAGAGATATCGATGCGATACTTGCAAGAAGGATAGTCATGATATTCGCTGTAGCAGATTGTGCGTCGGCAATTTCTGTTTGTGTGCGTATTATGAAATCATTGTCATCCATTGGCCCAAGCTTATGCCTTGCACGGAGCAGATCGGTAATTTGCTGTTGTGCTTCAGGAATCTTTGCTTTACTCACCGCCGAGACAATAAAACCCCATGAGCGTATGTGCCCCATTATTCTCTTCTGCAACGTTGTATAAGGAACAATAATAAGATCATCTTGATCCTGTCCCATTGCATTCTGGCCCTTTGGCTTCAATGTTCCAATAACCCTAAAAGGAATATTCCGGATACGAATTGTTTGCCCCGTTGCTTCTTGACCTTCGAATAGTCGATCCACAACCGTTTGACCTAGTAAGCAGACTTTAGTTGCTGCACGAACATCCGCATCTACAAAATAATCGCCAGATGCTAATTGCCAATCACGGATTGCGAATAAATCGACAGTTCCGCCATGTACTCTTGTCGACCAATTTTGATTTCCAAACACTATTTGAGCACTACTTGCAACTTGTGGACTTACGTAAGCTACAGCAGGACATTGTTCTCTAACAGCTTCTTGATCTCCTTCTGTCAGGGTCGTTCCCGTACCCGCACCAGTTTGGACACCTCCCCTACTCGATGAACCGGAGAAAACCATCAGGATATTCGAACCTAAGCTGCTAATCTGAGCTTCTACCTGAATTTTTGCACCTTGACCAATTGCGACCATCGCAATCACTGCACCAACTCCTATAACTATACCGAGCATTGTAAGCAACGAGCGCATTTTGTTACGCAGCAGTGCATCAAATGCTATCCGTAATATTTCTAAAAATCTCATCATAATAATTTATATCCACAATATCTTAGGGGCCCCGCCTGCCCATACCTGAACCAGGTCCGCCAAACATCCTCGGTGCAAATGGGTTAGTTTGTTGTGAAGCCATCGTGTGTGTGCCATTCGTCGTTCCAATGATAACTTCATCTTCTTCTTTTAAGTCTTCGGTTATGATCTCAACAAATCGGTTATCATTGATGCCCGTCCGAACTTCGATTGTTTTTAGGGTCTCTCCTTTTTCTAATATCCAAATTTTTGCCGACTTTCGTTTGAAATTTCCCTTTGTCATTTGACCACTTTGATGAGGAAAATCACCGCCAGAGCGAAACTCTTTTCGTTTTATTTCGCTTGACCTTCGGCGTTCAACATTTTGTCCGCCCTCCGGATTACTTTGAGAGAATTCTCTCATGCGCTTTTCGCCTACATGATTTTCAGGCGATTTCTGTTCAGTTTTGACTTCGGCAATAATCTTGTCTTCCGTTTCCGGCTTCTTTTTATCTTTCATTCTCTCCAAAACTTCTTGAGGTGGTTGGAAACGGGTCGCAAGTGTAGGGACGCGGAGTACATTCTCGCGCTTATCGATTAGTATTGAAACCGTAGCCGTCATACCGGGCCGGAGCTTTAAATCAGCATTCGGGACATGAATAATGACAGTGTAAGTAACCACGTTCTGCACCGTTACTGGTGAAAGACGAACCTGTGTAACTTCACCTTCGAATTCTTCGCCGGGATAAGCATCGACCGTGAAGGTTACAACTTGACTTTCTTTGATTTGCCCAATATCCGCTTCATCCACGCTGGCTTCTACCTGCATTTGTTTTAAATCGTTTGCAATAGTAAAAAGCTTAGGCGCCTGAAAACTTGCTGCGACGGTTTGGCCTACATCAATTTCTCTCGATATCACTACTCCGTCTATCGGTGCACGAATTATAGAGTAGCGCAAATTCACCATTGCTCTATCTAACGATGCTTGTGATTGTTTATGTTGAGCGGTGGCTGCCTCGAATTGAGTTTGTGCAGCATCAAGATCCGCTTGCGATACTAAATTTTTCTTAAACAGCTCAGTCGTTCTATTGAAACTGCGCCGTGCTTCGTTGACTTGTGCCTGATTTCGTTCAAGATTTGCCTCTGCTTCTTTTACAGATGCATATAGAAACGTTGAATCAATCCGCGCGATTATTTGTCCTTTCTTCACCTCCGAGTTAAAGTCGGCATAAAGTTTATCGATTATTCCCGATACCTGGCTTCCGACCTGTACTGTTTGAACAGGGTTTATTGTGCCGGTTGCTCGCACCTGAATCGTAACATCGCCGCGAGTGACTTTTTCAGTCCGGTATTTAATATCGCTGGAATCGGAATTAAAAAGTAAGAAATATCCTGCCGTACAGATAACAACCACAGTGATAATTATATAAAAATACAGCTTTTTAAATTTCATTTGAAAACTCTTTACGTTAAATAAATTAATAAATTCCTTTTATTTAGACAAAATTGAAAAGAAATAGTTTACCAGTGTTTAAACTTCAACGACAAACTTTCCATCCTGCATGATCAACTTATCATCGAACCAAACTGTCGGCTGCTTAACCAGTCCATCGAGGTGGCTTGCCACACGCACACTGCCACCCATAGACTTATTGTCACCGAATGCGATGTGAATCGTCCCCATAACCTTCTCATCTTCTAAAATTTTTCCTGTGAGAATCGCTTTATCATTCGTCCCGATACCAAACTCGGCAACAGTGTAAGCATCTTTTCCATGCGGCTCTAATAACTCCCTCAATCGTTTTGCTTCATCACCACCAGTTATTTCGGCAGCATACCCATCTTTGACAACAATTCTAATCGGAGTATTTACCATACCGACACTCGCCATCGAGCCATCCACGACGACCACACCGTTCGATACACCTTCCAATGGTGCAAGATACGATTCACCAGTCGGGAGATTTCCCCATAAACCTTTGTCACGGAAAAGTCCGGAGCTTGCGTGCGCTTCTCTTCCCTTGATAGGCATTGTGATATTAGTTCCAAGCGCCGTGGTTACACGTATCTTTTCTGATTTTTCCATCATCTTACATAGCTTGAAAGTTCGCTCTGCAATTTTATTATAATCGGCATTCATACACCGAATCATTATTTCTTCTGTAACACCGGGAAGTGTAGCGACCCTAACACCAGCAGCACTTGCATTTCTACGCGCATCAGTATGAGTTAGCGATTTCGAAGTCGGACATAAAACCACATCTACCTTTTTCATCATATCAGCGATTTCACCAGGTGGTTCTTCTCCGTTCGTTTTGCGTGGAAGCATTTCAACCAGCATGACTTCGGTTCCTAAATCTTTAGCTGCTTGCCAAAGCGAATAACCAATGGTTCTAAGCGGCTCATCGGTAACGATGAGGACTTTTTCGTTTTGCTTGACGCCCATGCAATCTCGTAGCGCAATTTCAGAGGCACTATCTAATTCAGTTTTCATAATTGTTTGATAGTTTTGATTTTATTTCGTTTAAATTTTTTCATAAACCTACTATTAAAATTGCTTCCGTATTTTAATTTTTGATTTTCATTCCATACTTTAAACTTACGTACCCTCGTTTCTATGTTAGCTGGTTTATACCAATTATGCTTACCTCTCAATCCAAGACGATCAGCACGCCCTAATATTGCACCGCGAGTGCGCGAAAGATGTTTCGCAATTTCTTCAATAGTATCTACAGAATAATAATTACGGACGTATTCATTTTCTTGCTCAGTCCATAACCGACATCTAGGTTTCCTGTACAATCCATATTTATTGGCTCTATATTTGATAGCACTATACGGGAGCCCGATATCTTTTGCAATATCTTTAAAACTCTTACGACGATAATTTTTTCGAATATACTTAAGCTCTTCATCGGTCCATTTCTTATATATTGAACCGCGATATAGACCTTTGGCTTGAGCATAAGAGTAAATGACAATTTTGGGACGTTTCAGATGTTCGCATATTTCCTTTATAGGGATTGATATATTTGGATATGCTGCCTCCATATATTTTCTTTCCTCGGGTGTCCATCTTGCACTTGGGGGACTTGTCAATCTCAACATTTTCGCATGGACATGAACAGATGGTACAGTTCGTCTGAGTGTTCGAGCAATAGATGAAACAACCTTTTCATTATAATGCCTCCGTAGGTAGCGATTCTCCCATTCTTCCCACCTACGAAACTTATTCGATTTAAATCCACATTTACCCGCTTTTAAAATCACACTGTCAATGGAGCGTCCTAAACGTTCAGCAATTTTCGATGCATCCATCGTTGGATATCTTTTACGCAGATAAGCTATCTCTTCTTTACTCCACAACTTACCCATATCTTTTCTTTTTAGTTTTTCTCATATTGAATCCAAATTATTATATACAGCACTTTTTACCTGCTGTAGATCGGAGTAACTTTTAGACCATTACATCAGGTTGAGAGTATTTTGTTTCCTTTCATAAGTAGAAGCCAGTCGTTCACAATAGCCCATCAGTAATGGTGAGTACTTTTTCACAGCTCTTTGTACATAGCAATCACGGACGACGATAAGAGAAGTGGAGTATAGTTCGTTGTTCATAATTTATTTTATTTACGGTCGTTAAAGATTTCTGAATTTAAAAGAGGATGAATTTGTTTTTTCAGGGTGGGTAATTCTTTTTTGATTACCTGCCATAATATTTCATAATCGATTCCAAAATATTCATGGATGAGTTTATCCCTCATTCCTGCCATTTTCTTCCAGGGAATATCCGAATATCTCATTCTAAATCCTGAAGGGAGGTATTTTGTTGCTTCACCAATAACTTCAATCGATCGAATCACCGCATTAATTGTCTTCTTATCTTGAAGAAACTGATCATACTGTAAAACACCCACAAACGCTTGCACATCATCGATTGCATCTAAAATATCGTGAAGATATTGTTGATAGTTGCATTTTTTCATAGATAAATTACTTCCTTGAGAATATATTGACCAATTATTGGTTTTAGCCCTTTTTTTGAAACGAGATCAACTTTCCGACCAACCAAATTTTGTAAATATTCTTCAAGATCCATAAAATGAAAAAGACCAACCGGTTTTGAAAATTCAACGAGTATATCAACATCGCTTCTTTTCTTCTGTTCATTTCGTACATACGAACCAAATATTCCAATCTCTTTTACGTGAAATCGTTTTTCAATTTCTCGTCTATGTTGTTTTATCTTTTTCTTTATTCCTGAAAGCTCACTGTTCATAAATTATTTTTTCCGTGTATTAAATGTAAATTGTCCTTGATTCGTTTGTAAAATTTTGATGATAGAATGTTTAACATCGGATATTTCACCTTTCACAATTTCCCAAATTATTTTTTCATCTACTCCAAAATATTCGTGAGTGATGATGTTCCTGAGTCCGATCATTTTCTTCCATGGTATCTCGGTATGTTTTGACCGAATGGATGTCGGGATATGTTTTGCCGCCTCCCCGATTATTTCAAGATTTCGGACAACAGCATCGATGGTTTTAGGACTCTTTGTGAACTTACCATAGGACAAGCTTTTCGTGTAAATTTCAATTTTAATTATCGATTCAACAATATCTTCCAAAAAAAATCGATATGTTCTTTTTCGCTTCATAGAAAAACGACTTCCCTCAAGATAGTTGGCTTCATCTGTTTTCTTATTGCACGTGGTGTAACCAAATCAACTTTTATTCCCAAGATATCTTCTAAATAGTAACCCAGTTCAATAAAATCTAATCCTATCGGTTTAGAAAAATCCACAAGTATATCAACATCGCTCCGTTTCTTTTGCTCATTCCTTATATACGAACCAAATACACCGATTTTTTTTATATGAAATCGTTTCTCAAGATCCGGTTTCTGATTTTGCAATATTTTCTTAATTGTACTAAGTCGTTTCATAAAAATTATTTCTTTGAACCGGTCGGATTTTCTAAACCATGTCCGTGTGGTCCCAACTCTCTGCGTCTTAAAAGAAAAGCGAATAACAATCCGAAAAATCCAAGCGATGTAAATATCCACATACCGAAAGTGTATCCGCCCGGATTTGCAACGCTTGCATTGGAAAAATCATTTGCCCATCCGATTAACAAATTAAATCCGAACAAACCGATATTTTGGATCATCGTCATTAATCCGTATGCAGTTCCTAATTTCTTTTGATCGACTATGTAAGCAACTGAGGGCCACATGACAGCGGGAATGAGAGAAAATGCAATTCCCATCAGCGACATAGGCATCATTAAATATGCTGGGATATTTGAATGAACATCGAAGAAATCGATATTTAAAACAAACGATCCAGAAATTCCTAACGGTGTTGCCAAATCAACTTTATACGCCATAATGAGATAAACCGGAACGATCAACAGTGAACCGAACATCATCAATAAAGACCGCTTTCCGATTTTATCTGTAAGCAAACCAAAAAGCGGTGTAAATATCATTGCTGCAAGCGTTAACATGCTGGAAAGATTTCCCCCGACCTCTCTCGTTGTGCCATGTGCTTCCTGAAAGAATTTGATTGCAAACGTTTGAAATGGAAACATTGCCGAATAAAATGTAACACAAAGTAAAGTGATCAACCAGAACGACGTTCCAAATCTGAATATCCCCTTCAGCTCGATCTTATCCTGCTCGCCTTCTTTCGGTAAATCGAATCTCTTGTCGGCAAACGCATCCATGAAATAGAAAACGATAATACAAACTACTGCAAACACTCCTGCACCTACAGTTATCCAAAGCGGCGATTGCCAATATTCGTACAAACCTCTTCCCCATGATGGTGCATTCAATGCCATGAATGAGCCCAATCGTGCGATAGTCAAGTTCAAACCAAAAGCAAAGGCGAGCTGTTTTCCTTTAAACCAACGAGCAATAATTGTTGTGATAGCAACTATCATCGACTCGGCGCCCAGTCCAAAGATAAGTCGTCCGGCAGCCATCGAATAAATATTTCCCTGAACGGTCGTTACAATCGCACCTAACATGATTAGGACGGTGAATATAAATGTTGATTTTCGTGTTCCAATCCGATCGATGATGATACCACCAATTAACACCATGATGATATTAGGGAAACTATAAATGCCGTTGAGTAAACCTATTTCCGAATCGGAGAAACCAAGCTGAGCTTTGAGTACATCGGCAAGCGGACTGATGCTGTCGTAGATGTAGTAATTGCCAAACATCGCCAAACTGACGAAGAGTAAAACCATCCAGCGATAGAGTGCTGAGGGTTGGGGACGTATAATTGATTGATTCATTGATAGATTGAATTCATTGTACGATTTAATTATCTTAATAATAGCCAAAATTTGGGGAAGATGCAAAGATTTGATTGTTTCTATAATTCTTCCTATAATTCATATTAAATTCTACAGCAATCGAATAAGATGAAACCAAAGAGGTATATTGTTTGGTCGAAAAATGAAATTGATTTGAACGATCAGTTCCAAAGGAAATGGTATATTCAGCAAGTTTTGATGTATGGCAGAACAGAAGATATTGCATTACTTGACCTCGATGAAATAAAAATATTACTTCAACAATTGAATCTGTCACCTATAGTTAAAAATCTCTGGGAGAATTATTTTGCTGCCTAAAAGCAAGGGAATTATAAGCAAAGCACAAAAAGAATTAATTGTACCTTTCTCCAGAATTCTCGAGGCTGAATTGAAAAAGCATTACACATGTGAAGTAATTCGAAGATTTGAATCTTTTGTCGACTATGAGGTTACCGTTAAAAACGAAAGCACAAAAATCCAGATTGCATTAGATTCACCTTTCATGTTTCAACCTCCCGATGATTCTGAATATGGTGTCAAGATCAATAATTTTCTTGATCTATGTGTTGACAAGCTGCTCGCTTTTTTCGGAAGAGCTGAAGCAAGAGATGCGATCGATCTCTTCTTCATATTAAAACATATGAGCTTGACTGAGCTAAGTGAGTTGGCACTCAAAAAAGATCCGGGATTCGATCTATATTGGCTGGCAATAGCATTCCAAAAAGTAAATGATCTCCCTGACGAATTAAAACGCTTACCTGTTGAGATGCTCGTTGATTTCAATCCAATAGACATGAAAAAACTTTTTTCAAGACTCCAAAAAGAGACAATGGACAAAGTTACAGGTCGATAACCATTTGAATGTCAATTGCAAAAATCTTAAAGTTCATTTATCAAAACTATTTGAAGAAAACGTCAATCTCAATGAATTGACCGAGCTTATTCAACTCAGCAGGTCAATCGTTCAATCGTATTTAGGATATATCAGGATCTCTATTTCCAAACTTTGCCTTCAACAAGGATTGACAATCAACGATTTAGCTTACGACTGCATAGCCGAAGCATTTGCTCGCGATGCAAAGAACAAATTTCCCCAATTAGAAAACTTTGCCAGCTCACTAACTGATAAACTGGAACATCTGCCTGAGCACGAAATCTTCCTTGCATATAAAAGTTTCTTGACAAGGATTGCAGATGCGCAGCTTGCACGGTTATATGCTCAAGCAGATCCGGCTGGCGCAAAAATTCACCGTAACATACGTGATTGTGTGAAGCAATCTTCCTTGTTTGTGCTTGAAAGAGATTTCCGTGGCTTGGTTTTAAAACCAAAGCAGAAAATCAATGAACATCTTGAAGAATTTCCACGAGAAGAGCTCGAGAAAGAGTTTATGAGCCTGATTGACCATCAAAGCACTACCCCAGAGCTTCTTGAATTATTACACGATGTTGTGATGGATCAGGGAAATTACCGTAATTCTATACCACTTGTGGAAGTCGTTCAACTATTCAGGAAAGCATTTCAACCGGATATCGATGTAACAGATAGATGCCAAATATTTTCTGGCGAGGGATTGACAGAATTCGAGATAAAGAACATCCGCACTCAAGTCGAGATGGCGCTTAAAGAAAAAATATTCTTAACTTATTTTGCAAAAGGTAAATTGGACAGAAAAGAATCAGAAGCGATGTTTACTGCTTTCGAGGATATTCTTGAAGATTGGTGCAGTGGTGAAGAATCTCAGCCATCTTTATTCTATTATCTGAGACAATATTTATCAATAGATGAAGAAACATACGAACAAACTTTACGAACTAAGATGGAATATTTATTAAAGATTGCACGCGAAGAATTTGCAGCGAGGTTGATGAAGGAGTTATGAC
>CAYYIJ010000002.1:0-90690 GCA_964471945.1 uncultured Chlorobiaceae bacterium | reverse complement strand
GGGTGGGTCAATTTTCAGCGGGAAAAGTGGGTCAGTTTTCAGCGGGAATTTACATACCAGTTGACTAAGTAATCGTATAGTTATATTTTTTCTCATGGTATACTCCTGGTATAGTTTATTATAATCTTGGTTTTCTTGATTCTTCATTGAGAAAAGAGAGTTTAAGTATTCAAATGTACTATATATTTCACTTAAAATCAACCGTTTTTTAGATAATCATTGATTCAAATTTGCAGAATTTACTATTTTTTTCTATATAAGATCATAATAATTTTCTCTCATGGAATCTTTGTATCGAAGAATAATATTCTTCTCTATTAGTCGTTTGGAAAACGGTAAGGTTGCTCCAACCGTTCCGATTTTGAAAAATCACGAAAATGTATTAATATCTCTCCATAGTTTCATCAATTAAATTATAAATAATGTAATATTGAATACCAATTTGACAGACCTCGAAATTAAACAGGGATATCTTGATGGAGAATCAAGGGCTTACGACATAATAGTCAGGTGGATTCACGAGGTAGTAAGAGCCCGCGCCTGGGAAGAAAGAATATCTCCCAATGATATTGTTTCAGATGCGACTTATAAATTATTGATAAATTTGCGCGAGGATAAATTTGAAGGAAGATCGTCGCTTAAAACATACGTGCAAAAAATTACAAAATATACAATTATCGATCATGCACGAATTTCTAAAAAATTGAGACCTTTACAAGAAGATTCCCAGTTGACACCTATTAATGGAGATGATATTTTTGAAAAGGAAGAAAATGAATATATTTTACAACGGGTACTGAAATTAATTGGAGAAAAATGTAGAGACCTTTGGAAAATGATTTTCTTTGAGGAATTGCCTTATAAGAAAATTGCGGAAATCAATCACATTAGTGAAGAAAATGTAAAAATCCGAGCACATCGGTGCATGAAAAAAGCTAGAGAAATAAAAGATAGGATAGTACGTAACCTTTAGTGACTTGCAACGACTATACAGTGAAGAACATTATATTATGTAATTATAATCGCATAAAATAGAATGACCAAAGAAGATATAGAAAAACTATTACCGTTTTATGTTGCAAACACATTAAACGAAAAAGAGAAAAAAGACGTTGAGATAGAACTATCCTTATATCCCGAGCTCCGAGAGGAATTAGAATTCATAAAGCAGCTTCATCAATCAACTCTAATTGATGTAAAATCCGATGAAGTGAATCATCCAACATCCGAGGAAATCGTCGATTTTTTTGAAGGAGACTTGAAAAATAATCCGATCCTATCGCGGAATATCGAAAAGCACATTAAAGACTGCAAAAGTTGCCAAAGAGAAATTAATATTCTAGAAAGCCTTACTCAAGATTCTAAGTTATCCTTAAAGAAAATTTATGAAACTCTAAAGGAATATTTATGGCCATTTAATCCCGTATCGTCTTCATCTGGCGATGAAACATCAACATTTGAGCCAGCAGCTTCAAAGGGAAGGATGGTAATAATGAGATTAAATATCAATAAATTAGCTTATATCACATCAGTAGTTGGAGTACTGATAATATTTTCATTTATCTTGTTTGCACCATCACGGGAAAATAGGTTTTCACATAATTTCGAATTTAGAAAGCCAATAGAACGAACTGGTATCGACACATTTGCTATTCCACAGCTAGATATTATGGATAAAACTACTCATATTGATTTGAAAGTACCGATTCTATACCATCCTGATGCAAACTATAATGCCAGAATTTTAACACCAGCAAATGATACAGTTTTATACACAAGACTCCAGAAAATATCAGATTTTAAAAAGTTTATTGATACTCTAACAATTACTCTTTCATTAGAAAAATTAAAAGTACGAGAGGGAAAGTATTATATCACTGTCGAAAATATAACGACCTTAACCACCAGGTTACCATCTGCTGAAATATATCACTATCCATTTGAAGTCAATCTGATACGGGAAAATTAACCCCAGCTATAAATCCTACTATTCCAATGGTAGATTATTATTTTAATGGGAAACAATTCTTAGCTAACCAGTAACAATTTGCCATTTACCGCAAACGTTCTTATTTTGATACACAAGTTGCTTACAAATGATATTTAAGAAGAATATGAAAAAACTTAAAAACACCAAAGAGGTTCCAGCAAATCAGCTTCGATGGAAATGTAATCCTGAGAGTTTAAAAGTAAAAACCAGCGACGATATTATTCCAAAGAAAGAGATTTTTGGTCAAGATCGAGCAATGAGGGCATTACGTCTTGGATTAGAAATGAAAAATCCCGGCTATAATGTATTTGTAACAGGATTCTCAGGCACAGGAAGAATGACCACAATCAAGCGGCTTCTGACTGAGTTCCAAGATAAACAAGATTCACTTAGAGACCATTGTTATGTTCACAATTTTCTAAACGGTGATCAGCCATTGTTAATTAGTCTCCCCGCCGGATGGGGAACAAAATTACAAACAGATATGAATAACCTCATTCAGGAGATGTTAAAGGATATTCCAGCCGTGTTCGAAAGTAAGCGATTCAAAGACGAGCGTAAACGTGCAATGGAATTTTTTCAGGAACGCCAGAGAAGCGTTCTCAAAGATTTCGAGCAAAAAGTAAAAGAGCGTAGTTTTGAAGTCATTCAAGTTCAGGTTGGTCCCATGATGCGTCCCGATATTGCACCCGTTATCAATGGACAGCCGGTGGCTTTCGAACAACTCGACAATCTTATCAAGGAGGGAAAGCTCGACAAAACACAAATCGACCAAATGATGAGAGATCGTACACAGCTTGAAGGCCAAATGGATTTGATGCTGCGTGAACTGCGAAATATCGAGCGCAAAGCAAAAGATTCTATTAATGAACTGTCTGAGCGTTTTATACTTCCCGTTGTTAAAGCTCGCCTGAAAGAGATTCGAATAAAATACAATAATGATAAACTCCAGCATTACCTTGATGGTGTTCAGGATAGCATAATGAGCGATCTCAACCGGTTCCGCACGATAGAAGAACCAGCGCCACAAATACCGGGTGTTCCATCTTCACAAACGCAGGACGAGGATGAATTTATTGAGTACCAGGTAAATGTTGTAGTTGATAACTCAAGAACGAAAGGTGTCCCAATCATTATCGAGACTAATCCGCGTTTCAAAAATATATTTGGTACAATAGAAAGAGAAGTAGATAAAAATGGTATTTGGCGGACTGATTTTACATTAATAAAAGCTGGCTCTCTGCTTCGCGCCGATGGTGGATATTTAGTAATTAACGCTCTTGATGCTTTGATTGAACCGGGAGTTTGGCAAACATTAAAACGCACATTACGTAATGGTTTGCTTGAGATACAAACTATCGAACTGGGATTACTTGGCACAAGCTCTGCGTTCAAACCAGAGCCAATAGAGATTGAAGTTAAAGTTATCCTTTTGGGTGATGCCTATATCTATTATCTGCTATACGACCAAGACGATGATTTTAAAAAGATATTTAAAGTGCGTGCAGATTTTGATACTGAGATGCCAAAGCAAAAAAAAACAATCGAAAATTATCTTCATTTTATCAAAATGATTTGTGATGATGAAAAACTCAAACCGCTCGATAACACAGCTATGGCTGCGGTAATCGAGGATGGGGTACGACTTGCCGGACGACAGAACAAATTATCAACAAGATTTAATATAGTTGCAGACCTTATTCGTGAATCGAGTTACTGGGCGATAAAGGATGAAAGCACAATCGTTAATGCTGGTCATGTCAGAAAAGCGATAGATGAACGCATCGAGCGCATTAAGTTACTTGAAGAAAAAACCAAGGAGATGATCAACGAAGGAACACTCATGATTGATACGAAAGGAAAGATCGTTGGTCAGTTGAACGGATTGTCTGTTATCGATATGAGAGAGTATATGTTCGGGGTCCCGAGCCGAATCACCGCAAAAACCTCGATTGGGCGTGCAGGAATTATTAACATCGAGCGAGAAGCAGCAATGAGTGGACCGATTCATAATAAAGGTGTGCTGATTATCAGCGGATACATGCACGGGATGTATGCCCACAATAAACCTTTAACGATGAATGCAAGCATTACTTTTGAACAAAATTACGGTGGTGTTGATGGTGACAGTGCGTCTTCAACCGAAATTTATGCAATCCTCTCGAGTTTAATTAACGTCCCACTTCGCCAAGACATCGCAGTTACTGGTTCTGTTAACCAAAGGGGAGAAATTCAACCCATTGGCGGTGTCAATCAGAAAATCGAAGGTTTTTTCGACATCTGCAAACAACGCGGTCTCACAGGTAAACAGGGTGTGTTGATTCCCTATCAGAATCAAAAAGATTTGATGCTAAGGCCCGATGTTATTAAAGCGGTTGAAGCGGGACTTTTCCACATTTATGCAATAAAAACAATCGACGAAGGAATTGAAATCCTCATGGATATGCGGGCAGGAAAACGCCTGAAAGATAATTCTTTTGAAAAGGATACAGTACACTATCTCGTCGATAAAACACTCACCAGTTACGCTAAACATTGGAAAGAACTTACTAACTGAAAATAAATAAAAATTATTGAAAGGTTAATATGAAGAAATTCATCAACGTTTTACTAAGATGTATCCCAATTATTTTCTTAATCACGAATGTTTCATATTCGTGGGGATCGACAGGACATAAACTTATCAATCGTAAATCTGTACTGCATCTTCCCAATTCGATGGCAATGCTGAAAGCAGACAGTTTATACTATGAATCCCACGCTTCCGATGCAGATTATCGCAAGAATTACAACGATACATCATTTTTTGCTGAAGCTCAACGGCACTATCTCGATATCGATCTTTATCCTAACTTTTATAATTTACCCCACACACTTGATTCAGTTATCGCTCTCTACGGGACTTCGACCGTTCGTAATAATGGAACACTCCCTTGGGCAATAAAATTAACACTTGATTCACTAACTGCCCAATTTATTCGTGGTGATTTTGCCACTGCAAAATTAACAATGAGTGACCTTGGACATTATGTCGCAGATGGTCATCAGCCCCTCCACTGTACCGGAAACTATGATGGTAAATTAACAGGAAACAACGGCATTCATAGTCGATATGAATCATCAATGATAAATATATTTAAATCATCGATTACGATCTCCTCAGATGCAATTGCCTACATTGAATCACCGCTCGACTACTTCTTTGAATTTATCCTTCATTCAAACTCACTGGTTGATTCAGTATTAAACGCAGATACGTATGCAAAAAGCGTTTCAGGATGGAATGGAAGCGGAACACCACCATCGACGTACTACGATGCACTTTGGCAAAAGACAGAAAATTTTACAAAGGCTCAATTTCAAAGTGCAACCATTGCGATTGCTTCTACTTGGTACACTGCGTGGTTAAATGCGCAAATAGTTTTGTCTATGAATGGAAAAACAATAAAGCTTCCTGAGGTCGTTACACTTGAGCAAAACTATCCTAACCCGTTTAATCCGAAGACAGATATTAGATTCCATATTTCAGATATCAGTATGGTTACGCTTAAAGTGTTCGATGTGACGGGTAGAGAGGTCGAAACTTTGATAAATGCTGTGATGTATCCCGGACAATATTCTGTTGATTGGATTCCCGAGGATGTCGGTGCTGGAACTTATTTCTACCGACTTCAGACAGGTACAAGCTCACAAACTCGTAGAATGATTTTAGCAAAATAGCAATATTTGGGTTATCGATATCATGAATTTATACATTCATGAAGCAGGTCATTTCTTTTTCAAAATCTTTGGCAGATGGATGTATTTTTTGGGCGGTTCTCTATTCCAGTGTCTGATTCCGCTTGCACTTCTTATAGTTACCGCACGGCAGAATCCATCCTATACTGGTTATGCTGGTTTATGGTTAGGTGAAAACTTGATTCATGATTGGAACTGGCTTCTTTCTAATAATCTTGTTATTGCAGAACCTCTTGGAGATGGCATCAAGACGGACGCCTTCACTAATAATATACTTGAATGATTAACATATTTTGTCATCCAACGGATTCTTAATATATTTACATCAGTTCACAGAAAGGAAAATTGTTTATGTCAGCATATGTCATTGTCGATATCACGGTTAACGATTCAGTCCGATATGAAGAGTATAAAAAGTTAGCTGCATCAACCGTTGCTGCATATGGTGGAAAATACATAGTGCGTGGTAGCCCAGTCCATGTACTTGAAGGTGATTGGCTTCCCAAACGCTTTGTGATACTTGAGTTTAAAAGTGTAGAGCAAGCTAAGAAATGGTGGGAGTCTCCTGAGTACAACGATGCGAAGGAAATAAGACACGAAACCGCTATCACCAATATGATTGTTGTCGAGGGTTTGTAAAATATCTTATGCCTATGAGGATTTTCAATTCAAACATTTTATTTCTCTTTGTTTTACTTGTAATGATTTCGTGTGGGAGGGAGGAGAAAAGACAGATAACATCAAAAGATGGATTATACCTTTACCTCGACACACTTGAAAAGAGATATGAAGCTACCTACACGAACATCCAGCTCGCCCGCCGGGATATACACGCGGGCGGAGCATCATACAATCTTGATTCCGTTCAATCGGAATTAGCAAAAATATTTCTTGATACAAGCATTCAAAATATAATCGAAGAATGGTTGGGACGATCTAATTCGCTTGCAGATAAACTACTTACCCGGCGGCTCGAACTTTGGCATCGCGCTTTTATTGGTGGATCTATTAATTTCGATCCTGAAATATTTTCACTGCAAAATTCTATACACAAGAGATTAGAAGATTTCAAATTTACTATAGGAAGAAATAAATTGACCGGCTCGGATCTGGGCGCTAAGCTCAAGTACGAAAACAAACAAAAAAGAAGGAAGGTGATCTGGGCAGCATATTCGCAAACACCAGATGATATTAGAAGAGATTTTATTCGGCTTATAAAAATACGCAATGAACACGCGCGCGCATTCGGGTTTTCCAATTATTACTCGCTAATCCTTAATCTGCAAGCAATTGATGAAGATTGGCTTTTAACAACATTTAAAAGTCTTAGTGAATTAACTCAAAACGATTTTAACAAACTTATTTTAACCCTAAAAAAGAAATTGCGCATTAAAGCCTTTGAACCGTGGGATTTAGAGTTCGCACAAAAAGAAGAAAACATATTATCGGATAAATATTTTTCGGCCGATTTTGTATTCGACGTTCTACACCGTTTTGAAAGCGGGATTGGCTTTCAACTCGATTCGCTGCAGATCAATGATATTCGAATCCTTTTATCGCCACAAAAGGGGATGCATTTTTATTCGGCAGCGTTCTTTCAGTATGGACGGGCGCTTCGCGCCGCCCACACAAAAGTTGATTATCCTATTCTCAAAGGATACGATCAAATCACTGGTACTTTTAATCCTTCGTTCGATGATGGTGTTGCAATGATGCACAACGAATTTTTAAGCGATTCGGTTTGGCTTGGCTCTTTCACCAAAGCAAAAGATAGAGAAGTGAAAAAATATCTTTCGCAGCGAAGTATGTATGCCCTGCTCCGATTGCGGAGAATGCTCAAAGATTTCGCTGTCGAGTATGAAATTTACAATAATCCCGATCGTAGCCTAGATTCAATTAACCATGCAATGTTCGATAAATATTTGTTTGGCAAAACCAACAAAAGTGAAGCCGCTCATTTTATATATTCATCATCTTACATAACTTCGCCATGTAGTTTTCACAATTCTATACTTAGGGAAATGATAGTTGCTCAATTTCATGAAGCCCTAACAAGTAAATTTGGGAATGATAAAATATCAAATCCAAAAATCGCAGCATGGATGATAGAATATATTTACTCTCCTGGCGAAACTATAGAATGGTGGGAGCGGCTTCGCAATGCAACGGGAAAATCATTAGAACCAGGGGCATATCTTCGCAAATTAGGTATTGAACATGCCGGTATCATTACGGTAAACGAGTAAAAATATGAACTGTCCCAATATCATCATAATATGTAAGGTCTTCAATGGCAATATTTTCATCGACATTCCAAATCAAGACAACTGGCTTTTGTGATATACATGAAATTACTGCAAAGGTTGAAAATATTCTCTCCACATCAAAGCTTGTAAATGGAGTAGTAATTGTCTTTGTTCCAGGCTCAACTGCTGGTATTACTACCATAGAATATGAATCTGGGGTAATTGAAGATCTAAAGAAAGCAATCGAGAGATTGGCACCGCAAAACATCCATTACGATCACGATACACGCTGGGGCGATGGAAATGGATTCGCGCATGTTCGGGCTTCATTGATTGGTCCATCACTTTCCGTACCGATTATCAATGGCGATTTGCAGTTGGGTACATGGCAGCAAATTGTATTAATTGATTTTGATAACCGACCAAGAACGAGAGAAGTAGTTGTGCAAGTCGTTGGGGAATAATTAGAAAAGGTTCATTGTTCCGCATCTGTCTCGGAAACTATTGCATAAACAGTAAGGAATCCTGTAGATCAGCTAAATTACTGTTTCGATAGTGGTGGATTATCCACCACTGAGTGGTTGATTATCAACCAAAGATTTGTTATATTGAGACCATGATAAAACGCAAAATAACAAAAGCTTTAAAAAGGGCTCTTGCCGACAGCCCTGTTGTTCTCTTAAACGGTGCCAGGCAATCAGGAAAAAGCACGCTTGTACAGTGGCTGGTAGAAAACGGCTATCCAGCAAATTATTTGACGCTTGACGATCCTACAGTGCTCTCTGCTATTCATCGTAGCCCAACCGATTTCCTCCGTGAGTATGAAGGCAATCTCGCTCTCGATGAAGTACAGCGAGCCCCGGAGTTATTCCTTGCAATGAAATCGATTGTAGATAAACACAGAACCCCCGGAAAATTTCTTCTTACTGGATCAGCAAACGTTTTGTTATTGCCTCGTCTTTCTGAGTCATTAGTTGGAAGGATGGAAATACTCACGCTCTGGACATTTGCACAAAGTGAGTTGGAGAGTACAGAGGAATCGTTTATCGATGCGGTATTTTCGGCTTCATTCAAGGTGAACAAGTTAACTGTCGAGTCAAAGTCTAATTTGATTCAAAGAATAATTACAGGTGGATATCCTGAAGTGCAGAAGAGAACAGATGCTGAGCGGCGGCGAGCTTGGTTCGATTCTTACATCACAACAATTTTACAGCGTGATGTTCGCGACATTGCCAACATAAACGGTCTAACTGCTCTGCCACGGCTCTTATCGTTGCTCGCAGCACGAGCAGGCACACTTCTCAACTTTGCAGATGTTGCCAACAATATTGCAATGCCACAAACGACCCTCAAGCGTTACCTAACGCTACTCGAAGCAACATTCTTAATTCAATCGCTTCCAGCTTGGTCTGGGAACTTTAGCAAGCGGCTTATCAAAACACCCAAGCTGCTTTTCAGCGATACCGGTTTGATGGCGCACCTACTCGGAGTAAATCGTCACCGGCTTACTGTAGATATAACTTTGTTAGGACGGCTCTTTGAAAATTTTGTTGCCGTTGAATTGTTTAAGGATGCAACGTGGAGTAAAACGAAGCCGAAGATTTTCTATTTTAGAACTTCAGCTGGACAGGAAGTAGATTTTGTAATTGAAAGCCCTGACGGTCGGATTGTTGGCATTGAAGTAAAGGCGGCTTCAACTGTTCATAGCGATGACTTCCGAGGGATAAAAGTTCTTTCTGAATTAGCAGGCAAGCGCTTTGTGCGAGGACTGGTACTTTACACCGGCTCGGAACCAGTACCGTTTGGAAAGAATCTCCTTGCTGTTCCGGTGAATTGTTTGTGGGAGATAGGGAATAGGGAAATGTGATTTTATTAATAAATATATTTGCTTTTTGATACCAAATATAGTATAATAAGGGAGCATAATTTCAATGCATAAAATTGAGAAGAAACTCCAAAAATGGAGAAATTCAAAACAAGACGTACCGAAAGAAGAGCTATACTCGGTGCTGAATCATTTTTTTCCAGAAATGTGGACTTATGGTGGACGCACAGGTTCACATATTTTCAAAATCACACATCCCCAATTGAAAGGTTTACCGGAGTATGGAATTGATGGCGATTTCATTGTTCCCGTTTCCGGTGGTCAGCGCGTTAAATACTTCTACTTGAAAAAACTTATAAAGACTATTGAACTAATAACAAAGGAACACCTGCCGTGAAAAAAGATTTGAATTATTACATCAACCTCAATTATCCGATTGAGATAGTTAAAATACCAGATGATGAAGGTGGAGGATATTCAGCTACAATTCCCCAGCTTGGTCGCAATGCATTCGTGGGTGATGGGGATACTATAGATGAAGCGATTAAAAATTTGGATGATATAAAATTTGAATTGTTTGAAGATTATATTAAGAAAGGATTACCAATTCCCGAGCCAAAGCAGGGGGAAGAGGAAAATTACAGCGGACGATTTGTAATGCGGATTCCCAAAGAGCTCCACCGTTACTTGACTAATCGTGCCGCTAACAACGAAATTAGCTTGAATCAATATGTTCAATACTTGCTCACATCGAGTGCAGTCACCGATGGTTTTGAGAAAGTAATGGAAAAATGTATCCTCAGTTTTGATCAGCTAATTGAAGAAATGCGAAGCATAGAATACAAAATTGAAGGTGCAACTACAGGATACGATAGACGTCGGGAGCTACAACTTATCTATAAATCTGATTATGAAAAGGCAGCATAACTTATGACTTCAAAACCAAAATTATCACCGGAAGATTATCGGAAAATTCTCAATGGAGTTAATCTGATTGAAATCTCGTTGAAGGAAAGCAAAACTTTTGTAAACAAAGATATCAAGCCGGCAACTGATTTGGAAATCTCAATAAAAGATGAGAGTCAATTTGAGCAAGGAAAGGATGGCGTTATAAACATTTTGCAGCATTATGAATTAGACGCGCGTAAGCCCAAATCAAAATCCCGCTATGTTCAAATAAGTGTGACTTTTCTCGTACGCATGATGAGCGTAGAACCATTCACAAATGATTTCTTTTCAATTTACAGGGAAATTAGTTTGCATCTCAATACATGGCCCTTTTTCCGTGAGTTCGCACACAGCACAACAGCAAGGATGAACATACCACCGATGACACTGCCGTTGTTGAAGAGGTAAGAATGATATCTGTTCAGCTTGGAAAGAATCTACTTGCGGTACAGGTGATTTGTTTGTTAGAGATGGGGAATGATAAAAAATGAATTCAGAATAAATGTTTCAATTTTAGAACGGAAAACTTGTGAAACTAACACAATTAAGAATTCAAAATTATAGATCAATTAAGGACAGCGATGAGATCAGGATTGAGCCATTGCAGGCATTTGTAGGTGAAAACAATGCTGGTAAATCTAATATACTGATGGCACTGAATATCTTTTTGACTGCCGGGAGCGGCGGAGTTGAAGAGAGTGACTATTTTGATCCAAGCCAACCGATTTTTATAACTGCTACATTTGGAGAGTTGCATCCGTTTGAACGTAAACCGCCCCTGCGTAAGTATCTTCTTGGTGACAAACTTATTCTAGAAAAACGAATAACTTTAGTCCCGGACAAAAAAAACAGTTCCAAACATAAACCCGAAGCAGAATATCATGGATACATTGCTACTCCAAAGGATTGGTGGTTAAGCATAGAAGGAATCACAAAGGAAAAGGGAGAGAAATTTCGGTTATGGAAAGAACTTGCTGAAGAAAAGAACTTGACACAGTATGTTAAGGATGAAAATGGTAATATTAATAAAAAAAGCTTTGATGCCGGGTTACAAAAATATTTAGAAGATCATCCAGAGACGGAGTATAATGAACCTAAACTTGGGGAAACACAAGCTCTTGGAATTCAACCACATTTACTAGATGCTCTCCCCTCTTTTCATTTACTACCTGCTATTACAGATTATTCTGATGAAATTGATAAACGAACAACAAGTTCAAATTTTAGAAAATTGATGGCAGACCTTTCTGAACGAATAATCCAAACAGATTCAAGATATCAAGATATTACTACAACATTGAATAAACTTTCAAAGTTATTCAACGCACCAAGGGAAGGAGAAACACGAAAAGAAGATGAAGCAAGGCTAGAAATTCTCGGTGTAATTGAAAACAAGATCCGAGAACTTATTGCAAGGTTGATGCCCACAGTTGCTAAGGTGAGATTGGATGTAATAATAGACGAGATGAAAGAAGTCTTTTCTCGTGGTGTATCAGTTTGGATCGATGATGGGAAAGATACTGAAGTTTTGCATAAAGGACACGGAATGCAACGTTGTGTTGTTTTTGCATTTTTACAAGCATTGGTCTTAAATCAAAGAGGAAACCTTGTACCCGAGCATGAAAAAGAGCAAAAAGGATCACAAGATAAACCACCTAAAACCATAATACTTGCTATTGAGGAACCCGAGCTTTATATACATCCGCAGCTTCAACGAGTAATTTACGGAGTATTAAACGAATTTGCACAGATGGATCAAGTTTTGTGCTCAACGCACGAACCATCATTTGTTGATGTTTCAACCTATCATCAAATCGCTGTAGTTAGAAAACCTTCCTATTCAATAGGTACTAAAGTAACACAATGTGAACAAGGTGTACTCGGAGGCCCTGAAGATCGAAAGGGTTTTCAATTTTTGAACAGCTTCAATGTTGAAAAAAACCAAATGTTTTTTGCTAGAAAAAATATTTTAGTTGAGGGAGAAGAAGATTTAATTGCAATCTTGGCCATCGGACGCAGCGTTGGTTTGTTTAAGGAATTTCCAGAAGAAAAAGGATATAGCATTGTTGTAACTGATAATAAGGATGAAATGCCGAAGTTTATGAAGGTTTTAAATGCGTTTAAAATTCCATACGTCATTCTCCACGAACTTGATGGGGAGCCTAATTCTGATAAAAATAAAAAGGTCAGAAATTTATTGAATGAAAACCAATCAGTTGAGTTATCTAATTGCCTTGAGGACGCTGTTGGACACAAGGGACACTTCGGTAATGTTTACTTCGCTAAAGTGTTTTTCAAGGATGTAAGCAAAATACCAAGAGAATTTAACGATAAGGTCAAAGAACTTTTCGCAAGTTAAGTCATAACTTTCATTATGGAGTTAAATCATGCCAGACCAATACATAACCTGTCCGAAATGCGGGAATAAAATACAGCTTACCGAAGCTTTCACACATGATATCGAGGAAAAGCTACGCTCTCAATTCGAAAGCGAAATTAAAAAGAAGGATGCCGAGCTGAAACGAGCAATTGAAAATAAAGATAAAGAATTTCAAGAAACCTTGTCTCGTGAACGAACAAAACTCGAGATACAAGCAAAAAAACAAGCTCAGGAGTCAATCTCAATCGAGATAAAAGATTTAAAGGAACAGCTTCAGGAAAAATCAAAACAGCTTGAAGCTTCTCAGCAACAGGAGTTAGAGTTACGCAAACGCCAGCGTGATCTTGAGGAAAAAGAGCGGAACCTCAAATTGGAAGTTGCGAGAACTCTCGATGCTGAAAGGAAAAATATCCGGGAGCAAGCAATTAAAGATATCTCGGAAGAACAGCGCTTCAAGGAAGCAGAAAAAGATAGCCAACTTGCAGCAATGCGAGAGCAAATCGAAGTACTTAAACGAAAAGCTGAGCTAACTTCCCAGCAGTTGCAAGGCGAGGTACAAGAAATTGAACTTGAGACGATACTTAGTCAACAATTCAAACATGATACGATTGAACCGGTTGCCAAAGGTGTTCGCGGTGCAGATGTAATGCAGCTTGTACATGATGAACGAGGACAACTATGCGGTAAAATAATCTGGGAATCAAAACGTACAAAGTCATGGAGCGATGGCTGGATGCAGAAACTTAAAGATGACCAGCGTGCATCGAAAGCGGAAATCGCCGTTATTGTTTCCTCAACTCTTCCAAAGGAAATCAACCGTTTAGGTTACTACGATGGTGTGTGGGTTACAGATTTTCCATCTTCAATCGGACTTGCAACGGCACTCAGAATCAGTCTTATCCAAGTTGCCTATGCACGGAACGCCATGGTTGGGAAGAACGAGAAGACGGAATCGATTTACAAATATTTAACCGGTTCCGAATTTGCTCAACGAGTACAAGGGATAGTTGAATCGTTCGTTTCGTTGAAAGAGGATTTAGAAACTGAGAAACGTGCTATGGAAAAAATTTGGGCAAAGCGCGACGGTCAGATAACGAGAGTCTTGAAAAATACATCAGGGATGTACGGAGATTTACAAGCGATTATCGGCTCTGCACTGCCTGAAGTGAAAGTTCTTGAATTGCCGGGGAAGTCTGAACCATGATTTTCTTGATTCAGGGATTACCATGATTCAATTAGTAATCAAGGCAATCTATTAATCCTAAAAATCATGGTTCAGACATCCGAGCAATTTCTTCTATTTTATGAATTGCATCCTCGATACGTTGCTTGGGCTCGTGGCTTGTTAACATTTTAATTTGAAGTGTAAGTTCCTTTTCTACCTGCTTTAGCAGAATATCTTTCCTTTTTTCTTGAGAAATCTTCTTTATCAACCGTTGGAATGGAGAATCATCGTCGCTTGTCTCCCCGTAGAATTGTTTATTAGATTCATCAGGAAGTGTAATAGTCAGCGTTTGACTTTTAAGCGAAACTTTCGGGAAACCAACCCGCGATGCAATGAGGCGGACATCGACAAGCTGGAAAAGATTCTCAACTTCTTCGGGATATTCACCGAAACGATCCTCCAATTCTTCGCGCATCGATTTCAATTCATCGGTAGTTGTTGCTTTGTAAAGTCGACGGTAGATATCGAGTCGCTCGGTGTCAGATTCAACATAAAAATCGGGAATGAGAGCTTCAATGTCAGAATCAATCACGGTTTCAATTGATAAAGGATGATAAACAGTTAAAGATGGCTGCACGTCAGTAAAGGTTTCTTTGAATTCTTCCTGCTTCAATTCTTCAACGGCTTCCTTAACTATCCGTTCGTACATTTCAAATCCCATTTCTATGATGAAGCCGGATTGTTCCGCACCAAGCAAATTACCAGCACCACGAATCTCTAAATCTCGCATCGCTAAATTGAAACCTGAGCCAAGCTCTGTAAATTCTTCGATAGCGGATAGACGGCGGAGAGTATTTTTCGGTAAAATATTTATGGGCGGTACAAGCAGATAAGCGAATGCCTGAATATTCGATCTTCCAACTCGTCCGCGAAGTTGATAAAGTTCCGCAAGCCCGAATCTATCCGCCCGATTGATGATAATCGTGTTCACGTTTGGAATATCGAGTCCCGATTCGATTATCTTAGTTGCTACAAGGACGTCATACTTCTTTTCAAGAAAATCGAGCATTGTCTTTTCAAGCTGGTGACCGGACATCTGTCCATGAGCAACATGAATGCGTGCCTCAGGTACATGCGATTTCAACTGCTCGGCAGTAGCATCGATGTTCTGGACACGGTCGTGAACAAAATATATTTGTCCGCCTCGATGCAATTCTTTTAATATTGCTTCTCGAATAATCTGCCATTGTGTTTTTCTTCCATCGGAGGCAGGAATGATTTCAGTGATAATCGGCAGACGGTTTCGAGGAGCTGTTGCGATGAGTGAAAGATCACGCGCTCCTATTAATGAAAAATGAAGTGTGCGAGGAATCGGTGTAGCCGTTAATGCTAGTGTATCGACACTTGCTTTCAACTGACGAAGTTTTTCTTTTGCCGATACACCAAACCGATGTTCTTCATCGATAATCAACAATCCTAAATCCTTAAATCCTATATCTTGCGATAACAGCCTGTGAGTTCCAATAACAATATCGATAGAACCTTTTTTCATTTCTTCGATGATTCGATCTTGATCCTGCTTTGATTTGAATCGTGTAAGATTTTCTACTCGTGTCGTATATCTGTTCAACCGATCGAGAAATGTATTGTAATGTTGAAGAGCGAGAATTGTTGTCGGCACAAGAATCGCAACCTGTTTCCCATCCATTACAGCTTTGAATGCTGCACGCACTGCGACTTCTGTTTTACCAAATCCAACATCGCCGCATATAAGCCGATCCATAGGCGACGAACTTTCCATATCTCGTTTAACATCGAGAGTTGCGGTTGCCTGATCGATGGTGTCTTCATACATGAACGATGCCTCCAACTCTTTCTGCCAATGTGAGTCGGGGGAGAAGGCGATACCATGCTCTTGTTTTCGTTTCGCATAGAGTGCAATGAGGTCGCGTGCAATATCTTTGATGCGGTGTTTGGCTTTTGCTTTCATCCGCTCCCAATCGGGTGAACCTAACTTGGTAAGTTTCGGAACGTGCCCTTCCTGCGATGAATATTTTTGCACTCTGTTTATAAA
This sequence comes from uncultured Chlorobiaceae bacterium, assembly GCA_964471945.1. Classification (GTDB taxonomy): domain Bacteria; phylum Bacteroidota; class Ignavibacteria; order UBA10030; family SZUA-254; genus JASEHD01. Next base: position 74,324 of record CAYYIJ010000002.1, on the reverse strand, counting down.
GTTGAGATTAACATACAGCTTATCGTTTTCAAGAAACAATACTTTCATCACCTCTTGTTCAACGCCACCGATTTTTATTTTTGTCAAGCCAGCAAACTCGCCGATGCCATGATCAATATGAACGACATAATCGCCGCGTTTGAGTTGTTGCAGCTCTTTTTGTGAAAAACCTTTAAAGCGACGATGAGCTATTAATCCGCGACGCTTTACCCGACCGAAGATTTCATGTTCTGTGAAAACAGCTAACTTTGCAGAATGATAGAGAAAGCCAGAATGGATTGTCTCAGCTATAAACACCGGTTGGATGTAAGATTTAGGTTGTACGCTGAATGAAGAAGATCCCGCATCTTGAATCTTGAATCTTAAATCACCTTCAGGGTTTTCCGGTTTTGTTACATCTTCTTCAATTAACTCTTTCAATCTATCTGCCTCTGCCTTTGTATCGCTTGCGAGGAAAATTTTGTATCCTTCGTTAGTTAGTTTATCGAGATGATCGACGAGATGATTGATGCTGCCGTTGAATGAGGGCTGTGACTGGGATCTAAAATCCCAGGTGATTTCAGATTTCAGATTTTGGATTTCAGATTGATCCGATTTGAAAGCAGAACTATGAATAAGCTGATATTTTCCAACATGTTGGAGAATTTCCTCGTAAGTAAATAAGTTTGTTACACTTTCCTTTCGGAACTCATCGATTTCTCTTTTGATGATTTCAGGTTCATCAAGAATGATGATTGCATCTTTATTTAGATAATCAAATAATGATGCAGTGTGCATTGGTGTTGTTTCCGTGTCATCCGTAGTTAACGCCGGGACGATGCTTGCCGATTTCAATTCTTGAATCGAACGCTGGGATAACACATCGAACTCACGAATAGATTCAACAGTATCACCCCAAAACTCTAACCTAATCGGATTCTCACCGACATATGGAAACACATCTATGATTCCTCCACGAACAGCAAAATCGCCGTAACTCTCGACGAAATTTTTTCTATCGAATCCGATTTGCTCAAGTTGTTCTATGAATTTCTGGAAATTATACTCTTTGTTGACTTCGATGTCGATAATTGTTCGATTAAAATTTTCAGGTGGAGGAATTTTTTCTACTATCGAGTTCGGTGAGGCAACAATAATTAGTCGTTTCCCGGTCGCAAGAGATTTTAATGTCTCGATCTGTAGTATAGTAGAAGACATGTCAAGCATTTGAGCTTGATGGATTGGGCGAGCGCCAAATAATCGTACATTTTGTTCACCGACAATTACAGCACAATCATCGCGGAGCTTTTCAGCTATATCTTCTTCTGAGGCAATCAAAACAATCTGTCGATCTTCGTGTTCAAAAAGATTTGCAGCGAGGAAAGCTAATAGCGACCCATTCACCCCAGATGTGCTTAATGGGGCGCCAGGTTGAAGGTTTGCAACTTTATCGGTAAAGTTTATAAATTTTTCCGATTGAAATATTTTATGTTTGACTTCTTCTAGCAATGAATAAATTCCCAAATCTGTAATTTGTAATCTGCAATCTTTCACAGGCATTTTGTCAGGCTGAAAACACCTCACCCTGCCATCCTCAACCTCAGCCGAGATCATCTTACAAGGCAAGCACAGCAGGGTAATCCAAATTAGCAAAGATTGAATGGAAATGCAAGGTTTGAAGTGGTTGAGCAATTTAGTATGTTAGTACCAAAGTATGTTAGCGTTTGAGAAAATATATATCAACCAAAATTTAGAAATTCCAATCTCTGAATTACGTTTCAAGTTTGCACGCAGCGGCGGCAGGGGTGGACAGAACGTAAACAAAGTTGAAACAAAGGTGGAATTGCTTTTTGATGTGGTTAGCTCTCCAAGTTTATCTGAGCTTCAGCGAGATAGCATTCTGAAAAATCTAAAAAGCCAGATTGATGTGGAAGGAATGCTTCACATCGTATCGCAAGAATCGCGGAGCCAGTGGAAGAACAGAGGAGATGCTGTTAGAAAATTTGTAGAGTTACTTCAGAAAGCATTGAAGCCAAAGAAGAAGCGAAGAAGCGAGATCAAACAAATGAGAAAAATTAACAATAGGCATGAATGAATTATCCTTTAAGCTTTCTAAGTTTCTCCAAAAACTCATCCGCTTCTAATCCCTTCAATTCGTACTTCTCGATAGATTCTTTTGTGATCTTTTTTATATCGAGATTATCAGCAATTACTTGCAGCTCAGCTTTTGAGAATCGCTCACCATATAAAGCATAATCCTCAAATGATTCCCATGCTATCGGGGCTACACGCTTAACAATTTCTCCCATCGTTTCAGCGTAAATGCGGATTTCGTACTGTGCATGTTTATCCATCCTCAGCTTTAAGAAATGAAGGAGATTGTGCAAGTCGATCTTCCAATACCATTCGGTATAAAGCGAAAGCGGAAGATTGATGCGGGCAAGCTCGCGTGCGATGTTATCATTTAGAAATTCTTCATAATGCTTATAAGTAGATTGCTGATCTAATAGAAGCACGTCTAAAATTTTTTGTTGTAGCTCGGGTGAAACATCATCATCGGAGCGACCTTGTTTGTTTTTGACACTTTGTCTTTTAACCGCTTCAGCCGAAGGGACATAAAATTCATCTTTCATGATCGAATAACGTCCCGATAGTTCATTTACGTTTGCAGTACGGTGACGAATCCATTGACGAGCGACAAATATCGGGAGTTTGACATGGAATTTCAATTCAACCATCTCAAATGGTGTAGTATGTAAGTGGCGCATCAGATAACGAAGGAGAATCCGATCTTCGCTGATTGATTTCGTTCCCTTGCCGTACGATACACGTGCCGCCTGAACGATCGATTCATCACCGCCCATGTAATCGACCAAGCGGACGAAACCGGCGTTGAGGCATTTGAATTCTTTATCTAATATTTCTTCTGCTTTAGGATTTGAAACGTGTGCCATGTTCTTTTTCAAAATATTTTGCTACTCAATGTACAGATTACAATTGAAAAAAACCACAAATATTTTTAATTGATTCAGGCTTCAAGATTCATGATTCATGTTAAGACTGTTTACATCATGCAGCATGAATCGTGCATAGAGAATCTCATCGGAATCTTCTCTCTTTGTATTTCCTGCCATCTTTACGTATCTTTTCATTATGATTAAATCAAAAAAGAGAATTTCCTATAAAGAATTGCAGCAATTATATGTTAAACAGAAATCTGCTATCCGAAGTCGGCTCAGTGATTTTTCATCGGTTCCAACTTCGGAATATTTCTACGAGCTTGTTTACTGTCTGCTGACTCCTCAGTCAAGCGCAGTGAATGCCGATAAAGTAATCAGGATGCTAAAAAAGAATAACTTCCATAACAGACAAGTTAATCCAGAATCGATTCTTCGAAACAAGGATTGCTACATCAGATTTCATAAAAATAAATCGAGATATCTGCGGCTGCTGAAAATACAATTTCCTTCGATCTTAAAACAACTTTCAAATAATCAACCGAGTGAAGAATTGCGCCTTTGGTTTGTTAAAAATGTTAAGGGTTTGGGCTGGAAAGAATCGTCGCACTTCCTCCGAAATATCGGTCATCGCAATTTAGCGATCCTCGACCGTCATATTCTCAGAAGTCTTTTTCGTCTCGGTGTTCTTCGCGAGTTACCTAAAACACTTACTGCAAAGAAATATTTGCAAATCGAGGAAAAATTTCGGAATTTTTCTAAAAAGATTAAAATAGATATGGATGAATTAGATTTACTCTTCTGGAGTATTGCTACAGGAGAAATTTTGAAATGAAAGCACTTGTAATTGGTGCAGGCATGATGGGAAGTGCAATGGCATACGATCTTGCACATTCTGATGGGGTCGAGAAGGTGATACTTGCAGATATCGACTTTGAACGTGCAAAAAATATTGCACAAACGATTGGCAGAAATGTTGAGCCGGTAAAACTCGATGTCAGCTACTACGATGATCTCATTGATTTGATGGGTCGTGTCGATGTTGTTTGTGGAGCGACTTCTTATAATCATAATTTAATGTTGACTAAAGCAGCAATCGAGGCACGAAAGCACTTCTGTGATCTTGGCGGAAACATGGATGTTGTCTACAAACAAATGGAGCTTGATGCAAAAGCCAAGTCGGCGAATGTTTTGATTTTACCAAACTGTGGTTTAGCGCCGGGGATTGCCACTATTTTAGGTGCAGGTGGTGCAAAAATATTTGAGAATGTTGACGAGATACATCTTCGTGTCGGTGGATTACCGAGATACCCTCAGCCGCCCCTGAATTATATACTCGTATTTTCGGTTGAGGGGCTTATCAATGAATACCTTGAACCGGTAGAAGTGATTCGCGATAGTAAAATAAATCTCGTGGAGGCGATGGCTGACCTTGAAGAAATTGAATTTTCGAAACCGTTTGGGAAAATGGAAGCATTCAATACCTCCGGCGGTGTCTCGACTCTCACACAGATGTTCGAAGGAAAAGTCAGGGAGCTTGATTACAAAACGATTCGATACAAAGGACATTGTGAGAAGTTCAAAACATTATTCGATCTCGGTTTTGCAAGCTCCGAGCCGATTATGGTCGGTAATTCATTGCGGACAGCAAGGGAAGTTTTCCAGGAGCTGTTGAAGAAAAAACTTCCATCCACAGGACAGGATGTTGTATTGATGAAAGTTTGGATTATAGGTACGATCAACAATCAACAAAAATCACTCATGTATGAGATGATAGATTATTATGATGATAAATTAAATATATCGGCAATGGCGCGTACAACGTCCTTTCCAACATCTATAATCATACAAATGGTTATGGATGGAAGAATAACCGCCCGCGGAGTCCTTCCGCCAGAACAAAGCGTACCACTAGTACCGTTGATTGAAGAATTAAAGAAAAGAAACATTGTTATTATCGAAAGCTTCGTGTGACTAATGATTGAAGTCAAAGAACTATGAACAAAAAGCAACGAACATCCAATATCTAACATCTAACAACGGACATGAAAAGCCCATTATCAGTAATCATTATTACAAGAAATAAAGTAACCGGACAGGAAATCCACAACCGATTTGATTCGCACACAAGATTCCCACGTATAAAATTATTTATTATTTTCCTAAGAGCTTTTTTTTCATTATGAGCGCCCGAACCACGTTACGCTTTATTCTTTTTGCTTTGATATACATTTCGGCGACTTCTACTGGGGCACAAAATTCAATACCAATTCAATTCCCAAAAACTCCATCACTCAATACGAATATTGGTGCATTCCTAAAAAACAATGTTCTGTACTGTTCATTGAATGATTTTGCGCAAGTTTTAAAGCTTAAAACATACATCAACAGCGAATCGAAAAAAATTGAGTTACGCACGGATGAATTCACACTGAAATTTACAGCAAACAATCCGTTTGTTGTTATAGTCGATAAAAAAGAGAATGCAAATCTCTTACAATTATCTGCAAACATAATATTTGTTGCAAACTCATTTTTTATTCCAACAACCGAAATCATTTCAATTCTCAAAACTGTAATAGTCGAAGAGATTTCTTTCGATGGAATTCGGATTACTATCGGGACTGAGACAATGAAGTCTGCATTTGATGTTACGAATTTAAGTTTCGATGAAAAATCGAATGGCTTGCTCGTACAGATACACAGTAAAAAGAAGATCAATGACTACGAATGCTGGCCCAAGCAAATCGGAAATGATACATGGTTTTATATCACACTTGCCAATACCCGTGCAGATATAAATACCATTAAGAGTATCAAACCTACCGGGATAGTCAAACAAATTTTGGCATTTCAATATCCAACATCTGTCCAGCTTACGTTACGTTTAAAGGGACAAATCAATGCTGCCGAACCGATGATTGGTGAAAATGGAACCGATATCCTCATCGCACTTCAGACAGCCACGAAAGAACAAGAGGAAGCACGCAGAACACGCAATTATGAGCGTGAGCTTCAGCGTGAACGCGATAAGTGGAAGCTTGATGTTGTTGTAATAGATGCAGGCCACGGTGGCGATGACCCAGGGGCTATCGGAGTTACTGGCACTCGCGAGAAAGATATTACCCTGTCTATTGCATTGAAATTAGGAAAACTCATTGAAAAAAATTTACCCGGCGTTAATGTTGTGTACACACGTAAAACAGATACCTTTGTCGAATTATATCGTCGGGGACAGATTGCAAACCAGAATGGTGGAAAGCTTTTCATCAGTATCCATTGCAACTCTATGCCGAGAAAAAATCGGACAGAAAACGGTTTTGAGATATACCTCCTTCGCCCTGGAAAAACAGATCATGCTCTTCGAATTGCCGAACGTGAAAATGAGGTTGTAAAGTTGGAACAGGATTATGAAAAACGTTATCAAAAATTGACAGAAGAGAATTTTATCCTTCTTACGATGGCGCAAAGCGCGTATGTAAAATACAGCGAGCAGTTTGCTGAAATACTTGCACAGGAAATGGGTAGACATCTCGATCTGTTAAATAATGGAGTGAAGCAAGCAGGTTTTTATGTTCTGGTTGGTGCCTCGATGCCAAATGTGCTTGTGGAAGCGGGATATCTCTCGAACAAAAACGACGAGAATATTTTAAAAAGTGCCAAAGGACAACAGCGAATAGCCGAAGCGATATTCAATGGTTTAAAACGTTACAAACAAGAATACGAGAAAACATTGGGTGAAGGAAGGGCGAGTGGATCTAGGTAGAATCTTATCATGCATTAGAAAATGTAATTGGTGGAGAAAAGTCAGTAATTGAATATCTTTGATAGTAACTAGTTTTGTTTTTACCTTCGTGTATGTGCTATCAAACTGTACTTTATTATTTTCAGTATCCATACCAACCGCTTTCAACTTCGTTTGCATCGTTTGTGTAAGGTCTTTTCCATCAAATATTCGAATAAGTTCAGGTGTTGCAACAACAAATCTTTGACGGCTTTCACATAATTTTCTCGAACTTAGTTAAAGGTTACCTTCATCTTGGGTTATTGCCGGGTTGAAAGCCACCTTTTGCTATTCTTCGGCAAACTTCTTAATGGCATCGTAGTACTTTACGATTGCTTTTGCTTTGCTTTTGCCAAACGTAAACCAATGCCACGGTGTATTGGCTGATGGCTCTTCTACAAGTGGGATTCGTAAAGTTGGTTTTCCTTTGAATTCTCCAACTTCGGGTTGTGCTTCTGTTTTGTTTGTTTCCATAAAATACCCTTTTGTATAGTTATTATTATGAAGTAATATCGCTCGGTTTATTAATAAAATCAAGTTATTTGATAATTTTTTGTTTTCTGCCCGATTGTTAACATCCTGCATTGGAAGACGCATCAGTCCGAACCATATCATTTCCTTTGTCTGTTACTCTATCCTCAAGCATTCATCATTTTTTAATGACTTCCAACATACCAAACCCTATGCTTTCTTTCTCCCCAATTCCGCTTTCGTATGCTAACTCAATCAGACAGGGATTTCCCTCAATGGTGATGGGACACATAAATCCTCGAACCCCGGTTTCTTCGCTGCATTTTTCTTTTATTGCCGAGTGGCTCCTTCGATAGTGAAACCATTATCGTGTAAAAACTTTGAATTTGTGGATTCTGAAGTTTTGGTTTGACTATCAACTTTAGACGCAAGACTGATTTCCCAAATGTTAAATTAACCAACCGAATATCGTATCGAGATCTATCCATAAATCCCTAGTTGTTAGTTTTGTTATTGAAGTTTTACAAGTTTTTCTTTTACTTTTTTCACAAACGGACTTGCAGGAAATTTCTTGATAAGTTTCTCATACTCTTCTTTTGCTTTTTCCTTGTTTCCCATTGCCAAGTAACTGTTCGCAATCATTACCTGAGACTCATCTTTCTTTTCAGATATCTTGAAAGAAAATACCTGCTCGAATTTTTTTATTGCATCAGTGTATTTTTTTAAGCCAAAGCAGCATTCGCCCAACCAATAGTAACAATTATCCTGAAGCTCAATTGGTACATCAGAATCTAGGAGTGCTTGAAATATTGTAGAAGCTTCAATGTATTCACGATTGTGAAATAGCTTGAGTGCCTCTTTATAGTTCTCGCGTGCATCTGTAATGGTTGGTTGCACTGTCGCAGGGGGAGTGATAGTTTTATTTTTTTGTTCAACAAGCTGGGTTTCTAATTCTGCAGCACGGGCTGTAGCGGTTCGCTTCTCTTGCTCAAGCCGTGCAACCTGATTTTTGAGTTTTTCGTTTTCCATCTTTAAGTTTGCCAATTCTTTTTGCAGCGCCTCAGTAGCGCTGAGTTGCGGGGGAGAGCTTTCTTTCTCGGTTTCTTCCGAACTACCACACCCCGCGAATAATACACAGAGAGCTATTATTATAAGAATATAATTAACTTTTTTCGATTTTATCATACAATCCTCGTTGGTGATATATATTACATGCGGTTTAATGTATTGAATTTGTTTCTGAAAGTCAATGTGCGTTTGTGAATACTCACTTAAATTACTATATTTTTGTAAAATATGAAAGATTTTGAATGAAGTTCAGTTTATCAATATTATCAATTGTTTTTCTCTTTGTGGGTTGTTCAGGTACTAAGCCCACGATTCCAGAAGAGAACCGCAAGGTTGCGCTTGAACATTTTCTTCAAGGATCTCTTCTCGATCAGAAGGGAGATTATGCTAAGGCAATTCTTGAATATCAGGATGCATTAAAACACATGAAAGATCCTGCGATCTATCATGCTATAGCCAAAGATTATGCAATACTTGGGAAAAACGATCTTGCAATTCAAATGGCTAGCGAAGCTGTTACTTTAAATCCAAAGAATCGCACCTACCAGCAAACACTTGCAGAAATATACATAAATGCGCTCGATATTGAAAAGGCTACAAAAGCATACGAGAAATTAATTAAGCTTGACCCACATTATCGTGAAGGATGGCATACGCTCGCCCGGCTGCAAATGATGCGGAACCCGATGAAAGCGATTGAAATTTTCCAAGAGATTGTTGATCGTTTTGGACCGGACGAAGATGCTTATTACCAAATGGCACAAATTTATCGCTCAATGGAAAAACACGATAAAGCGGCTGATGCACTCAGAAAAATTCTTACGCTTGATCCGGGGAACTTTGAAATTGCAAAAACACTTGGCGACGTTTATCTTCGACAAGATAGTGTTGATGCAGCAATCACTATTTATAATGATCTTACAGAACGCTACCCGGAGAATTTAGAACTTAGGGCAGCCATAGCGCACGTTTATCTTATAAGGCAAGATTATAAACGTGCGAGCGAACAGTTGGAATATGTTATGAAGAGAGATACACTTTCTGCCGATGAGCTGATCCGATTTGGGCAGATATTTGTTTCGTTTATCCAGAAAGACTCGGCCGTTGCTCCGCTTGCAATCAACTTATTTGAGAAAATTAAGTTTAATTATCCATCCGATTGGAGGCCATTTTGGTTTCTAGGCGCCATTAATAATATAATGAGGAACGATTCGGCCGCGTTAATTAATTATTTTAAAGTCATAGACCTTGTAAAATGGAATCCCGATGGATGGGTAGGGGTTGCATCAATCTACTACGACCGTAATCGGTTTGAGGATGCAATCAATATACTAAATGAAGGAAAAAAATTTGCATCTGAGGAATTCAGAATTTATTTTCTCTTAGGAATATCGTATCAACGTCTGCACAAGCCAACCGATGCAGCGTCGATATTAGAAAAGGCGCTTCAGCTTAACGAGAAAAGTATAGATGCGATGAGTGCATTAGGGCTTGTTTATGATGAACTGAAACGATTTGAAGATTCGGATAGCATTTATGAACGTGCGTTGCGGATCGAACCCAAGAATCATTTACTTTTAAATAATTATGGATATAGTCTATGCGAGCGTGGACTTCAACTTGAGCGAGCATTGAAAATGTCGAAGGAAGCTCTATCACAACAACCAGAAAATCAATCGTATCTTGATACTTATGGCTGGATTTATTATCAACTCGGCGACTACAAAGAGGCAGAACGATGGGTTCGTAAAGCAGTTGAATTAGGTTCTACGAGTACCGTCATTCATGATCACCTTGGGGATATTTACTTTAAGTTATCGGATAAATCCAAAGCATTAGAATATTGGCAAAAAGCATCAGAACTAGATCCAAACAATCAATCGATAAAGGAAAAAATTCAGAGAGGCAGTCCATGAATCGATGTTGGGCAGTTCTGATAATAATTGTTTTAACTGGACTTTTTGGATGTGCACCATCAAAGAAAGCCGTGAAGGAACGTAATCTATCCTATCACGAAGTATTATCGAAAGTCGATGAGCGCAATAACCGAATCACAACAGCCAAAGCTAAGGGAACAATCACGATTGAAGATCCCGATGAATCAAACGTGGGTTCTTTTATGATGGAGTTAGTTAAACCCGACTCACTTCGTATCGATTTAAAAGGTCCGTTCGGTGTCCGGGTGGGAACCTTTACGCTTTCTCAGAACCAGTTTATTTTTTATAATAGGATGGACAACACCGTGATGGTAGGAGATCCAGCTGGAGAGCGGCTGCATTCTTTTCTTCCAATACGAATGAAGACACACGAAATAATCAACGCACTAGTTGGAGAAGTTCCAACATTAAATGAACGAGATACTTTATTAAATTTTTCTATAGAAAAGGAGCAATACACTTTCCGATATGCTTCCCCTGAAAAATTAACAGAAATATCTATTGATGGAGATGTATTTGTTGCTTCGTCTTACCGTACAACTGATTTTGATGGGAACGAACAAATAGGCGTCAATGTTTCGGAAATTGAATATAACGAAGATATTGCGGTACCATATCTCATCCGAATTGTATCTCAAGCGGAGAATCGAAGTGTTACCATTGTATATGATGAGATTATTTTCAACAAACCGGTGATATGTTCCTTTACTGTCCCACCACATGCAAAGGTAGTAAAACGTTGAACGCGGGATCGTTAAACTACATTGTTGTACTTTTATTGATTTTTCAATCGTTAAGTCTATTCTCATATTCACAAACCGACGATCTCAAGAAAAAACAATCACAGCTTGAGAAATTGAGAAAAGAAATTGAGACATATGATAAAAAAATTAATGAGAGCGAAAAGAAAGAACGTTCTACTCTTGAACTATTGGCAATCTATGATCGGCAAAGCGGATTAATAAAGAAACTTATTAAGAATCTCCATGAGCGCGAAACAACACTGAAAAAAGATATCACTGAGACAAAACAAAAAATTGATGAATTAGGGGAGCAGCTCAGGTATCTAAAAAATCATTATGCAAATTATGTAACGATGGCATATAAAAATGGGCACACTTATGATCTTGAATTATTGATTGCGTCGAAATCATTTAATCAGCTTTTGGTACGATCAGAATATCTAAAAAGATTTTCGAGCCAACGAAAAGAGGATTTAAATAAAATTGACTCAAAGCAACGCAATCATGAGGAACAAAACATATTTTTGCAGCATCAATTGGCAGAACAAAAGCTTTTGATTGAAGAAAAAAAGAAAGAAGAAAAACGGCTAACCGGTAAATTGAAGGAAAGGAAAAAACTTTTAGCTGACATAAGAAAAAACAAACAAAATTATAAACGTGAGATAGACCGAAGAAAACAAGACGCAAGGGAGATAGAGCAAATAATTACGAAGCTAATCGAGGAGGATAGAAAAAAACAAGAGAAATTATCAAAGAAAGAAGATGAGTTGGTGGAGCCGGGTGTTGGATTTGCGGCGAAGCGTGGTCGATTGCGCTGGCCCGTTGCAAACGGGAAATTAGCATCACGCTTCGGTTTACAACAACATCCGACCTTAGGCACGATGACACAAAATACCGGAATTGATATTGCAGTTCCCATCGGGACGAATGTTCATGTTGTAGACGATGGTGAGGTGTCAAAAATCTATTGGCTCCCATCATTTGGAAATCTAGTTATTGTAAATCATAAAAATGGATATAGAACAGTCTATGCCCATCTATCAGAAATTTTTGTGAACGAAGGTTCTAAAGTGAAAGAGGGTCATCAACTTGGGAAAAGCGGTGATTCGATTTACGGCTCGGTTCTTCATTTTGAGATATATAAAGGCAGAGAAAAACTCGATCCCGAAAAATGGTTACACAAACAAGGTCTTTCTCAGCGCTGAGTGAAATCGATGCGGTTAAGAAATCTAAAACAAATTATCCTCGGTGTTTGTGTATCAATTATCATTCTTCTCATATCATTACTTTTTCCAGATGTTTTTGCGAACATTGACCGTAGCATTCTCTCAATCGAATATCAATTTCGAGGTGCAAAATCTGTTGATACCTCGATAGTAATACTTTATCTGGATAACGACGATATTGCATCATTGGGGGGCTTACCACTAAAGAGAAGTTATTATGCGTTGTTGATTAATGCGTTGCGCGAACTTGATGTTGGTGTCATAGGTTTTGATATAGCGCTAACTGAGTCTGAGCGAGAATTGCAAGAATATGATAATCTGCTTGCTGCAGTTGTAGGAAAGACGAATAATGTTGTCGTTAGCGGTTTTTTTAAGGAGCTTTCTGAAGAACAATCCCAAGATACGATTTCTATAATTCCGGACAGGTTCCTTCATAAGAAACCGCAAGGCGTAAGCTTACTTCAAGGTCATCAAGCGGAACTTCCATTTGAGAACATATTGAAAAATGTAAACGCAATAGGTCATACACATCTTATTAACGAATCGAGAATTCCACTTTTTATTCAAAATGTTACAAGTATTCTTCCTTCGTTTGCGCTCGAAATTTTTCGTGTTAATGTTAAAGCTTCCAAATCGGATGTAGTAATTTCATCTGATGAAGTAAAAATTAAAACTCGGGAAGCTATATTTCATATTCCCGTTGACAAAAATGGCGCTGCTTCTATCAATTATATAGGTGGAATTAATACTCTAAAGATGATATCTGTTGTAAATTTTTTAAAGAGTTATGATAGAATTAAAACAGATTTGATATACGAACAATTACTTGAGCAGTTCCGCGATAAAATTGTTCTCGTAGGAATAATTGCAGAGGGTAGAAGTAAATTCATAAAAACTCCGTTCGACAACGAGTTCCCAGTAATAGGCATACATGCATTTTTTCTTCACAACCTCCTTCACGGTAGCTTTCTGAGATACAGCCCAGAACTCCTCGATCTAATAATTATACTGCTCTGCGGAATTATAAGTACTTTCTTAATGGGGATTAAGCGGGAATTGTATGGATTGATTGGGTTGATCGTGCTTGCAACAACGCTCATTCTTATTTCGTTTATTATTTTCTCGTATTATTCCTACGTGCTTCTGATTGCGGCACCGATAAGCACAATTTTTCTTGTTACCATTTCAATGCTAATATATAAACAAAAAATAATTCACGGACACATCGACATTCTTAAAAAAGAAAAAGAAAAAACCGATTCACTTCTTCAAGTAAAAGAATTGCAGTTAGTTAAGTTAGAAAAAGAATTTCAATCGCTTCGTCAGAATGATGCCGAAAAACGTCGAACGCAGCTACAGGAAGAAATAATAAAGTACAAAACAGAAGTTGGTCGGTTAAAAGAATTGGCAGAAGACTTACAACCTGCAAATATTACCGATGGAGACATGGAAGCACCGTGCAAAGAATTCTGTGGAATCATCTATGGAAATAATGGACCAATGGTAGGTATTGTATCATTTATCAAAAAAATTGCAAACAACAATGCAGCAGTACTTATTTATGGTGAAAGCGGAACAGGAAAAGAATTGGTTGCACGGGCACTTCATGAAAATTCTAGTCGGAAAAAACAATCGTTTATAGCTGTGAATTGTGGTGCATTGGCAGAGGGGCTGTTAGAAAGTGAACTTTTCGGACATGAGAGGGGCGCATTCACAGGAGCAGTCAAAGACAAAGCGGGACGGTTTGAAATAGCAGATGGTGGAACAATTTTCCTTGATGAAATAGGTGAAACAAGCGAAAATTTTCAGATAAAACTTCTTCGGGTGCTGCAAGACGGCACGTTTGAACGTGTTGGTGGAATGCAGACAAAGAAAGTAGACGTGCGGGTAATTACGGCAACGAATAAAAATCTTCAGCAAGCCGTCGCTGAAAGAATAATTCGTGAAGATCTTTACTATCGGCTGAACGTACTTGAAGTGCATCTACCACCGCTTCGCGAAAGAATTGAGGATATACCAATCTTGGTTGAGTATTTTATGAATCAGGAGGACAAAGCGATAAGATGCAGCAAGAGCGTTATAGAGATATTGAAGCAATACGCATGGAGAGGTAATATCCGAGAGTTACAAAGCGTCATCAAGCGTGCAGTACTTTTAGCAAAAGCCGAGGGACGCACGATGGTTCGGATGAAGGATGTTTCCGAAGAAATTACTCAGGGGGAAAAGACTTCAATCGATCTTGAAGAAAAAATCATATCACTATTACGGGAGAAAGAATTCTCAAGGAACTCGATCTCAGAAACAGCGGACGACCTTGGTGGATTAAATCGTGGAACGGTTGCTGAATATTTTAGAGGTTATTGCTTTAAAGCATTCTATGATTCTCAATGGAATATTTCTAAAACCGTTATAATAATATCGCAGATAGAAGATTCGATAATTAATAATAAAGTTGAGAAGAAATTACAAGAGTACCTGCGAAACGGAATCGAGTTTGTTGACCCAAAAAAATCAATTGAACAAATAACGATAGCATCGAAGTCAAAATATAAAAATTTGCCACAGAAGTATCATTATTATCTTACCGAGATTATTAATTCTGCTTATCGGGGCGAGTTTAAAATAGAATCAGGACATCTCTAAAAACATGAACTAAGGACTAAAATCCGCAGGGATTAGTATATTTTTGTAGGGGTGGTCCAAAAAGTCCAGAGTCATGCTGAATTTATTTCAGCATGACTCCTTTTTTACCTTTTAGACAACCACTATTGAAAAGCCGCTCGCATCAAGGTCTTTAGCCTATTTGATAAATTAACTACGAGTAACTATAAAATATAAGTCACCAAGAAAAATAATAATTTTTAGTTGTCCACTCCATAAACACATCATCGGTATCTGAGGATTGCCTGAAGGCAATCGTTCCAGCAGTTTCCCTACATTTTCCTGCGATTCCCCTAATAACATTGTGCAAAATCGATGCATAATGGACACATTTTCGTTGGCACGAACATTGATTTATAATAAACAATTATCCCGCTGCTCTTAACAAAGAAAATCATAAATCACATGCGGGCTTCAAGGAAAAGAGCGGCGGGGTGATTTTTCAGAAGTCTCAAATTATGGGAAAGATAATAAAAAATTAATTAAATTAGATTTAGTATGAAAAAAGAAAATAATACTTTTTTAAGCTTCGTAATAATATTTCTCCTCATGTTAGGGTCTGGTTGCCAAGACACTGGTCCGATAGAAATTATTGATAATCAGGATGATTCTCGATTTATAGAAATGATTACGGTCGGAACAATCGCAGATTCTGTATCTATTACGTCAGGAGTCGACAGCACGGGGTTGGTTAGCGGCGATTACATGAAATATTATGGCAGACTAATTTTTTCGAGTATTCGGAATGAAATGTTCTCGCGACAAGATAGCCTTATAAAAGCAGAAGCGATATTTATCGATACGTCAAAACCAATTCTACATAATGGTCGTGTCATTGCTTATACCTCATTAGACGTTGGAACACTAAGTCTCGATTCAGATACACTCGGTAAACACGTAAGATATCAAAGAATACCCATGTCTATGATGGATACGATCATAGGATATAAATATCATTTCCGAAAATCATACAACTACAACCCCGGCAAGACATACACATGGAAAGGAACAGACAAAAAGGGAACCGGCACTTTTGATGCGTCGTTCAAAGGTCCACCCGAAATGCAAGTAACGGATATCGTACCACCTTATATTCAGGTTACAGAACCAATGCGTATCAAGTGGAATTGTACCAACCAATATGTACATATTATTATCAGTCGAGAGGGTGGATTACAACAAAAAACATGGTTACCCACAATTCACCTTCGCATTAGAAATACCAGGGGGGAAATTTTTATCCCCACAAAAATATTGGCATTACTGCCAACTCGACGTTTTCAACAATTCATGTTTACATTCATGTCGGAAGAACGGTTTACTATGAAAATTGAGGGATACCAGGATAGCGTTTTAGTTCAAGCTGCATCGATTCATAATCGACTATTAAGGGTAAATTTGTAAGGACGAATGAATTTAGTAAAGTATACTAAAAATATTATTTTCATTATGGTTGTCACAGGATACATATCAAATGCTCAGTATTTAAGCTCGGCTCGTGGTGTTGGCATAGGCGCCTTCACATCGTTGACCGACGGCCCTTACTCGCTTGATTGGAATCCAGCGGGATTGAGTCTTATTAAAGATTGGGAAGTTAGTATTTCAAATTATATAAGTACATTAGAACGACAATCCGGGTTTAGATTACATTCACTTGGGGCAGGGAAAAGTTTTTTCAGTAACCAGGCAGCAGCGATAATTTATTCTCCCGGGAAGATGCTTGAATTTGTTGTGCCATCAAACTTGATTATTTACGATTCAAGCGGAAACATTCTCTCTACACGGTATGACAAGAATATTTCTTATCATCAAAGTTATGCGCTTGGATATAACTACCGAATTTCCAAAGATATCTCGGTTGGAATGAGCGCAAGATTTTTCGATAGCGAAGCATCAGATACAAGATATTATTTTGATACAAGCAATGTTATTCAAACTGAGACAGAAGATCACAGTGCAAGTTCATGGACGTTCGACTTAGGAATGCTGTATAATATGAATTACTGCTGGGTCATGGGATTAGTTTTTAAAAATTTATTTGAGATACAAGAAGAAGTATTTAAAAACGAAATTCAAGAATACCAGTTGAAATTAGCGAAATCGATGCGGATGGGAATTATATACAAAGGAATTGAGAATGTTTCCGTTGGTGTTGATGGTGATACGAGGAAAAAAATCCAAATAGGTGCTGAGTGGACTTCGATGAAATGGTTGCAAGTTCGTTCCGGTATATACTCAAATGGCATCGAGAACATTGAAGCCGCCGCAATCGGAGTGGGAATACGGCTTCAGCCGATAGGGTTCGATATAAGCTACCTGAAATTTGTTAATCAAACTAAACGCACGAACAAAATTGATATTAACACTTTCAAGTCAACGTCATACAGCGATATTGATTATTCGCCGTTTACATCCGATAGGTTTATACTTTCGATGACTGCCCGCCTTGGCAGAACGAGAGAAACACTGGCACGACTCGAATACGTTGAGATGCTCAACGAAGTGTTCACTGCTTCTCACCAGATATATGCCTTCCAACCACTTGGTAAAGCCCGTGTGAGAAATATATCGTCATATCCAATTAATGCGAAAGTAAGCTTTTTAATTAGCGAGCTTATGAATGCACCGACGGAAACGGGATCGTATTCCATCGCGCCAGACGAGGTGATAGAAATTCCCTTCTTTGCAGTGTTTAGTGATTTAATAACAGGTGTGAAAAAGTTTTCTATTTATGATGGAACGGTTTATGTAAACGCTGAAATTGATTCCGATTACGATGATCGCTATCAAACACGTGTTTTAGTTCGAGGCCGCAACGATTGGGATGGAGACGTGATGCTGCTAAGATATTTTGTTACACCTGACGATCCCGACGTCATAAAATTCACCCGAAGAGCTATAAATAGTAAAAAAGCACATCTCGATAGTGTTCCCACAGTCACGCAAAATTTTGAGAAGGCAAAAGTTATTTTCAATTCTATGGCTGAGCGCCTTCAGTATGTTCAGGATCCCAAAAAGAGTAAAGATTTTGTGCAGTATCCGTCCGAAACACTTGCTTTGAACGGCGGTGATTGTGATGATATTACGGTCTGTTATTCATCTTTATTAATGAGCATTGGAATTTCAACCGCCTTCATAGATATAATTCCTCCTCAAAATCCAGAGGACTCTCACATCTATATGATGTTTGATACAGGTATTGATCCGAAAGAAGCCCATATTTTGAGTGAAAACCCAAAGCGATACATCGTTCGGAAAAATGATAAAGGAACTGAAACCATCTGGATAGCGATTGAAACAACTGCCATCACTAAAAGTTTTGAAAAAGCATGGGATATTGGCGCACAAGCATATTTACAAGATGCTGAAATAAATCTTGGTCAGCTGAAGGGCTGGATGAGGGTTGTTGAGGTACCATCAACGAATTGAAAAAGAGATTAAACATGAAAAAAATAATTTATTATCTATTGATCTTTACACTTACCTCGCTTAGCTATGGTGCGGATATTAAAATTGTTGCAGTCAAGGGAACTGTTCTGGCTCGCCCCAACATTCAGGAAGAATGGAAAACTGTTTCTGTTGGCGATGTATTAAAACCCGAAGACTCAATTGAACTAAAGAGAAAATCTTCCGTAACTATTTTATTAGGCGGAATAAAAAAAATAACAATTCCCGAATTCGTTATTATCGATCTCTCAGATCTGCGGATGCTGACACAAGAAGAGCTTTTATTAAAGTTAGCGATGGAGAAGGTGCGCTCTGTCCCAATCAGAGATGATGATGGAAAACTTCTTATTCCCACAACAACAACAGTTCACGGAACGAACAAAGAAAACACATTAACACCTCGATCAATAGTATCTGATAATGGCTTGAAGCAATTGAATGGAGCAAAGGTTCTATACGAAAACAGATTTTATGCAACCTGTGTATTGAAAGTAAAAGAAGTTTTTAGGTTAAATCCTGAATTAGCAGTAAATGTTGAAACCCGCCTAATGGTTGCGAATGCTTTAGAAAAAATGAATCTAAAAACAGAAGCATTGTCGGAATACATTGAGCTTTCATTTGAGAAGATATCCAAAACTCAACGCTCTTTTATTGAGCTGCGGATTGAACAACTGAAGTTTGACAAAAATAAATAAGCGTGAAAAAGTTTTTCAAAAATATGCCCGTATATTCAATAACATAACCTTAGGAGGTTATTATGTATAAAGTTACACTATTCACAATATTCTCATTGATCTTTATTGTTTTTACCGCGGCGCAAACCGTTCCACCTGCGCCCGCAGATTTAACAGTAGAGCCAATGGGAAATTACGCACACCTAACTTGGCAGCCATCTTCTGGAGCGAGTGGATATAGAATTTATAAAGCCCTTGATGCGCTCCCATTTATTCCCATAGCAATGGCAAGAATGCCTGGGTTCGTTGATCAATTTGTACCCCCGGGGCACATCTATAGATATTACGTTACAGCACTTAACTATTTAGGAGAGAGTGAGCCAAGTAATGATGTAACATTTATTCCCGGTAGTCAGCCGCCCGCGCGAAATAAGGGTATCATCTCTGGAGCCATTATTGATGATTTCACACAACAACCGATTAGGGGTGTTAGAGTGCGATTCTTTACACCAAACGGCTTTGTCTATTTCCGCGAAGCAAGAACGGATTCGAATGGATATTATTCGATGCCGATCGATTCTGGAGTATATCTTGTTTTTGCAACGAAGTGGACATATATTCCGGAGTGGTATGATAACGTATTACATCACCGGGATGCTACACCCGTTTCAGTCATGCCCCGTGATACAAGTGTTGCGAATTTCGGACTTACCCGTATTCCACCACCACCGCCCGCAAGACTTGTTGCGGTGAGTGGTACGGTTATCGATAGTGCTACGGGTGATCCAATTAAAGGAGCATTTGTTGTTATCATGCGGTCAAATCGCCAAGTTCAAAGAATGCAATATCAAGAAGGATCGCTCTTTGGAAGCCGAAGTGAGATGTACATGCTGGAAGGTTTTGGAACCCTGCTTGGGGTAATGAGAGTTGTCAGGACAGATAGCAACGGTAATTATTTAGCTCATGTACCTGATAGCTTAAGTTATATAATCCTCGCTGCCAAATTGGGATACATCCCCGAATTCTATAATAATAAAAGTACACCGTATGATGCCGATAGATTATTTTTAGTATCCGATACATCTAACATTAATTTCGATCTTGTGAGCAATCCTGAAGCCCAGAATTCAGTTGCAGGTATGGTGAAGAATTTGGATGGGGACGGAGTTCTTTCAAAAGTTGTTTTATTTAAAAAGACACCTCGTGGTATTTTTCCAATCCGGAGCACAATAACGGATTCTCTGGGAAATTATTCTTTCAACTACATATATACAGGTTACCATTTCGCAAAAGCATATCCATTAGCATACTACGCTCCCGCATGGTATGACGTAGATAGCTGTGGTATTACATGCTGGGTAAATGCTGATAGTTTCTTGGTAACCGGGGCAACAACAGGTATTGACATCTGTGTACAGCCAATTCTGGTTGCTGGATTTGCGAGCATCAGCGGCAGCGTACGCGAATCAGCTCAAAGCAGTGCGATCAACGGTGTTACTGTTTATGCAGTTTCTACAGCATCGAATGCTGTTGTTGGCTATGATATCACCGAAGATGACGGAACATTCGATATTCATGGATTAGCACCGGGCAGCTATAAGCTCGTTGTTGATAAAGAAAATTACAGTGTAACCGAAAGCTCACCGATCGTTGTGGATGGCGCTAATAACTACACGGCAAGTGATATGGAGTTATATACTACAAGCTTGGTACTTGTGATTAAGGAAATGGATAGTGAAATTCCTCAGAAATATTCTTTACATCAAAATTATCCAAATCCATTTAATCCAACAACTGAGATTTCTTTCAACGTCCCAACAGCAAGCGAAGTCAACATATCGATTTACAATGTACTTGGTCAACAGGTTATAACATTGGTTAATCGAGAATTAAATGCTGGCAGTTATTCTATTTCTTGGAATGGTCTCGATGCGGCTGGAAACACACTCAGCAGCGGTGTCTATTTCTATAAGATTAATGCGAACGCTCTTGGTGAAAAAGCAAACTACACAAGTGTTCGAAAGATGATGATGATGAAATAAATTTCTCTATTCAGGTGGATTAGATGAAAGTGAAAACCCGTTCCTCCATTTATGTTATGGAGGGACGGGATTTCTATGTTTGATTTTCTAATCTGATTGTTGTACAATTAATAATGAATGCCCGCAGTGTAAATATTATTATTACGCTTCTTCTGCTCACAGCAGGATTGTTTCCCCAGTCAGTTGTTAAGCGAAAAACTCTTAGTGATGCCAGTACTGTTCATTCGAAGCACAGCGTCTCTATTCCTGTTATTAATATTCCGTCCTCGATCCAATCAGAACAAAAACAACTTCTTTTACCGACATCCACTATTATCTTTCAGGAAAGTTTTGAAGGTGTAACAGGTTTTCCTCCTACCGGTTGGAAAACAGTTAACGCCGATGGTGGGGGAACAACAGGTCCTTGGTTTCAAGGGAATACCGCGATTTTAACCGCATACAGCGGCAATGGACATGCTGCTGCAAATTATCAGGGTGCCAACGATTTCTATATTGATGAATGGCTAATCTCACCTCAGATTCAATCTATAAGTTCAAGTGATACACTTACATTCTGGAACCGCTCGCCGGATTTTTCCGCTTGGGATGATTCAATCGAAGTTCGTATTTCAACGACCGACACAGAACTTTCTTCTTTCACGGTTTTGGTTGATTATTTTAAAACATCTACAAATGGCTGGGGGGAAAAGCGCTATCCACTAAATAATTTTGTTCCAAGTGGAAGCAATATTTATATTGCGTTCCGTTACCTTATCTATAATGGTGGATTATCAGGACTCAGTTCTGATTATGTTGGAATTGATCTCGTCCAGGTCGTCCGACCTAAGGTTCCTAATGACATAGCTGTTATTTCTATTGATTATCCATTCAACGGCAGCAAGGTGTTGTTGGGTGAATCAATTGACCCACTTGTTACATTTCAAAATGCAGGAGCAAATGCTCAGGCAAACATTCCGGTACGGTTTCGAATCATACCACCATCTGGGACCGTTTATGAGGATAACCAAATAATATCATCATTGAATGTTGAACAAACGGCGCTGGTGGAGTTCAGCCCTTACACGCCGATGATTGGGGGTCAATATTCAATGGTTGCATATTCATTCCTCAGCGACGATCAAAATAGCGGTAACGACTCTTTGGCGTCAAGCTTTTATGGTGCCGTTCTGGTTTCGGGTACATTTACTGTAGGAAGCGGTGGAAATATTCCAACACTTAAAAAAGCAATTGATACATTAAATCATAATATTATCTCGAACGATATTACATTATCACTTATCAACTCTACATATAGCGAACCGCCTCTTACAATTGGTCCGCTTGACTACACCTATAACTTAATTCGCCGTATTATTATTAAACCCTCTGCGGGAATATCACCCATCGTGAACATTAATTCCACATCAATAGAGCCATTCGGAATTGCGATTTATGGAACATCAAAAGTAACGATTAATGGCTCGAATACGGGCATGAACAATCGAAATATGACCATCAATGCTCTAGGTACGAATGGGAAGATTGGTGTTTTTATATCTGGTATTGACGAATCGTTCGCAGACAGCAATGTTGTTAAAAATATAAATGTACGCACGGGGGCAGATTCTCTTTCGAGTGCGGAGGGCTGTTATGGTATTTTATTATATGGATACAGCTCGACATATAAAGACGCAGGTAATCGTATATCAAACTGCGAGTTCACCAAACATGGAATGGCTGCAATTGTCACGCGATGGCAGTTAGGTCCTATGATTGAAAATAATTTCATCCACGATTGGACTCAGAAAAGCGGAAATAACGATTTATGGGGCATTTGGTTGTCAGAAGGCACAATAAATGCGAAAGTAAGTGGTAATATAATTGGTAATATCAAGAATCAAGTCAATTATTACTGGGCGTGCGGTATTGAAAATAGCGCAGGTACTGGATCGAACGCATTGGTATTTAACAATTTCATTTATAGTATTTTGTCCTCAGGTGCTGGAAGCAATGTGAATTATTCACGGGGCATTTACAGCAATGATATTGCAAACAGCGGTGATCGTTATTACTTTAATTCGATATATCTTGAGGGAACCGATAACTCAACCTCTGCTTCAAGCCGTACATCAGGATTCGAATTACACGGCGGATCAAATATTGTAATGAAGAATAATATCGTTTATAACCAAACAAATCTTATTGGAACATCAACTGATAATAAAGCTTACTGTATCTATCTTTCGTCGGTGCCGGCTGATTTTACATCTAATAATAACGATCTGTTTGCACCTACTTCACAGGGTGTAGTTGGATATAACTCAGGAAATAGAATAACGATAGTTAATTGGCGAGCATCGTTTTTTCCTACACAGGACGCAGCGAGTATAAGTGCAGATCCGTTGTTTGTATCACCAAGCAGCGGTAACTTACATATTCAGACGGCTGTTACATCGCCTGTGAATGCTGCGGGCACACCGATTGCAGGAATCGCATCCGACATAGATGGAATGACGCGTAATCCAACAACCCCAGATATTGGAGCCGACGAATTTACTCCCGGTGCGGTAAACATTGCAACAACGTACAATGAGGGATGGAACCTGATTTCTGTTCCGTTGGTCGTTGATGATTACAGCAAAAACATTCTTTATCCAACTGCGATATCGGAGGCATTTGCTTACAATGGCAGCTATGTTATTACGGAAGCACTTGAGAACGGAAAAGGTTATTGGCTGAAATTTATAACAACTCAAAACATTGAATTAGCAGGCGATTCTTTCACAAACGATACAATTGACGTCGTTGCCGGATGGAATATGATTGGCGCATTAACTAAGTCAGTTGCTGTAAATTCAATTATACAAGTTCCGTCTGATATCGTTGGCTCAAAATTTTTTATGTACGATGATACTTATATTCAAACAGATACACTTTTATCAGGAAGGGGTTGTTGGGTGAAAGTGAAACGGAACGGGGAGCTAATTTTGCAGGCGCCATAATCCCTAATCATGCATTAAAAAGTCAGTTAGGGCCATATACGTTACTAACGCAAATCGAAATACTACCGCTGTAGCATAAAACTTATACGAAATAAATCCTCGGATCGCAAAATCATATATCGGTTCTTTCACTTATTCCATTTTTTCGTTTGCACTTCACATTCCAACACGCTATATTTTATAATCTTGAAAAATTGAATTCAGAATCATCAATCCTCCATCATCAACTATAATGGATATTTACCAAGAAATAATCTCTGCACTCCAGCATGAAGACCGCATCATGCTCGCAACCATCATATCAACTTCCGGCTCAACGCCTGCTTCCGCCCTTTCAAAAATGCTCATTACAAACGGTGGAACGAAATCTATAGGAACAATTGGTGGTGGGTGTATGGAAGGAGATGTCATACTTCATGCTAATCGTTTATATCAAACCGGTAGCGTGGAAGTGATGACATTCAATTTGAATGAAGATGATCTAGAACCCGCCTACGGCGGGGATAGCGGATTGATTTGTGGTGGAAGTCTCGATGTGTTGATTGAGCCCATTTCGAAAACGCATCAATCACTGTATCAGGAATTGAAAGTACTTCGTGATGCAGGAGAAGATTGTGTGCTTGCAAGTTTACTTTCAGGGGAAGGGAAAATCGAGTGGAAACAGCTTATCTCCCGTTCTTCATGCTCGGCAATACCTCTGACGAGCAGGATTCCTCATCTGACAAAAGATTTGGAAGAATTATTAAAGAAAGCGCATCACAGACAAGAAACCCAACTCATTGAACTACCATTCGGAGAATTGATATTTGAACCGATTACAGGTACTCCGAGTCTTATCATCTTTGGCGGTGGACATATTTCAAAGTTCGTTTCCAAAACTGCTGCGATTGCTGGCTTCCGCGTAACGGTTGTTGACGATAGAGAGAAGTATGCAAACTCTCAGCGTTTTCCTGAAGCAACTAAGACAATTGTGCTTGATTATGCAAACGCAATTAACCATTTAACGATTAACCAATCAACATACATTGTTATTGTAACCCGTGGACATAAATACGATGAGATCGTACTGGAACAAGCTGTGAAAACAACCGCGAAGTATATCGGCATGATTGGGAGTAAACGGAAAGTACTGACAACATACGAGCATCTCCGTGAGCATGGAGTTACAGATGAACAACTCAAGCGTGTTCATGCACCGATAGGCATTGACATTGGTGCGGTAACAGCTGAGGAGATTGCCATTAGCATAGTTGCTGAATTGATTCATGTACGTCATGATGAAAACCAACCCCTGCGTCAAATGAGAAAAAGAATTACATCACTATGATCTCTGGAATAATACTCGCTGGCGGTTCTTCCCAACGCATGGGTACACCAAAAGCTCTCCTGAAAATCGGAGGGAAAACGTTTCTCCAACATATTGTTGAAGTCCTTCACTCAGCGCGGATAATAGATGTTGTTATAGTCCTCGGTGCTGAAGCGAAAGAGATTCAAAAAACATTAACATGGTTCGAGGGTAAAGTTGTTATTAACGATAATTGGCAGAAAGGGCAGCTTACATCAACAATCGCCGGACTAAATAATTTAGATATGGCTAAGACCGATCCAGAAGAAATCCACGGTGCAATGATCTGTCCCGTGGATCACCCTCTTCTTACGCAATCGCTATTGGTTAATCTGCTTCAAGGGTATTGGCTATCGAAGAAAAGAATTATTATTCCAACATATCAAGGACAACGCGGACACCCAGTTATCTTCGATAGAACACTTTTTAATGAAATTCGAAACGCTCCGCTTGATATTGGTGCGAGAGCGGTTGTGCGAAGTCATGAGCAGGACATTCAAGAAGTTGATGTTAAAGACGAAGGGATTTTCATCAACGTCGATTCACCTGACGATTATAAAAAATATATTCTAAACTATGGCAAATGAGGGGTATTTACTCGGTTATGATATAGGAAGCTCATTTATAAGAGCATCACTTATCGATTCTGCATTTGGGGTAGTGATTGCCTCTGCGAGTTCACCCGAGCAAAAAATGGAAATACTCTCTCCAAAACCTGATTGGTTTGAGCAGAACCCATCTTTGTGGTGGGATAATGTGAAGAAGGTAACTGCGATTCTTAAAGAAAAATCAGGTGTTGATCTGCACGATGTCCGTGCCATCGGTATATCATACCAAATGCACGGACTGGTAATCGTTGATAAAAACAATAGAGCGCTAAGGCCTGCAATTATCTGGTGCGACACCCGTGCGGCTGATATCGGTGAGAGGGCATTAAATTCGCTTGGTGAACAAACCTGTTTCCATCGTTTGCTTAATTCTCTAAACAACTTCACTGCATCGAAATTAAAATGGGTTATGGATCGCGAGCCCGATATCTACCAACATATTTATAAGGCGATGTTGCCAGGTGATTATATCGCGATGATAATGACAGGTGAAATCCTTACAACGCCAACAGGGTTATCGGAGATGATTTTATGGAATTATTTGGAAGACAAAATTGCTGATTTTGTACTGCGTCATTTCGGAATCTCTCAGGAATTGATTCCTCGGGTGGTTCCAAATTTTTACGATCAAGGAGTTCTCACAGAAAAAGCAGCTACTGAGTTAGGACTGAAACCGAGGACTAAAGTTACATATCGTGCAGGCGATCAGCAAAACAGTTCATTCTCCCTTAACGTTCTGAGGCAAGGTGAAGCTGCGGTGTCGGCAGACACTACCGGCGTTATCTTCGGTGTAACCGAAAAAGCCGTTGCCGATTCTCAATCTCGTATGAATACATTCCTGCATGTTAATCACACAAAAAGCAAACCGAGATATGGGATACGCCTCATTATTAATTGTGGAAGCATGATTAATAGCTGGCTCAAGCGGAATGTTGTTACGTTTGGAAATGATACGCTTACATACTCGCAGATGAACAAACTCGCCGAGTTAATTTCGGCTGGCTCAGAAGGGCTCGTTATTCTCCCCTATGGACTCGGAGCTGAACGAGTGTTAAATAACAAAAACATAGGAGCGGCAGTATGTAATTTAGATTTCACAATTCATAGTAAGGCACATATTCTTCGGGCGGCGCAGGAAGGAATTGCTTTTGCGTTTAAACACGGATTGGAAATTATATCCGGGATGAAGTTAGAAGTTCGAGCAATAAAAGCGAGCAACTCGGGTATGTTCCTGAATCCAATTTTCTGTGAGGCACTTTCAACTGTAACGAATGTACCTGTAACACTCTATAACACTGATGCTGCTCAAGGAGCTGCCCGTGGTGCCGGCATTGGTGTGGGAATTTATGAGTCAGTGGAAGATGCATTCATTGGATTGTCTCCCGTGAAAGTGATCGAACCGAACCCCAAGAAAAGAGAAACGTATCTCGAAGCATATATGAAGTGGCACGATTACCTGAAAAAATTGCTTAGAGTAAGTGAGCATTCACAGGATAGTTGATTATAACGCAGATAAACTATGGTCTGCAAAAGATTCGTAAAGACGATACGGACGTGTTATTCCTTCACTTACCATGCGAGCCAGATCGGTTGTCGGAATTGATACATTTCATGTCGATCAGAAAGAATTAATTATTGTTTTCAAGGACGGATTTAGCGCTACCACAGTAAGACCCAATCAATTTCTTTCTTTGGCAGCAGAATTAAATGTTAAAGCAAATAAAGTTGACTTTGTCAAAAAAATTACTTACAATTATCCATCTAAATCACTATCATCAAAAACCAAAATAAGGAGAATTGCTTATGCAAAGAGTCCATATTCTTGCATACATTGTCATTCTGTTTCTTATGGCAATCGGCGGCTGTAATGAAGAGACACCTATGGTTACTCCACCGCAGACCGCTCTCGAACAACAGTCTATCCAGTTTTTCAAGGCACCGGATGAGGGACGTATCCCTAATTCTTACATCGTGGTGTTTAAAGAAGATGTAACTGATGTAGCAGGAGAAACTGATAAACTTGCTAAACAAATTGGTGGAAAAGCAAACTATATTTACCAACATGCATTGAAAGGATTTGCCATCAAAGTTCCTGAAGCTGCCATCCGAGGACTTTTAAACAATCCGCGCATCGCTTATATCGAAGAAGATCAAGTGATGCGTATATCGGTTACGCAGGACAATGCAACTTGGGGCATAGATCGTATCGATCAAGCGAGTTTACCGCTTGATACAAAATACAACTATAATTATACCGGTTCTGGTATTGATGTATATGTTATCGATACTGGAATAAAGTTTGACCACACTGAATTCGGTGGACGTGCTGTATTTGGTTACGATGCATTCGGAGGTACTGGCACAGACGGTAATGGTCACGGTACACACGTTGCAGGGACGGTAGGCGGTACAATTTATGGTGTAGCTAAGGCAGTAAAACTTTATGCTGTGCGTGTGCTTGATAATAGCGGAAATGGTACCACAACAGGTGTTATTGCTGGTGTAGATTGGGTTACTGGTCATCATACAACCAACAATGCAGTTGCAAATATGTCGTTGGGCGGAGGTGCATCAACAACTTTGGATGATGCGGTTAAGCGATCAATCGCAGATGGAATCACGTATGCAATTGCGGCGGGGAATTCGTATGCGAATGCGTGCAACTATTCGCCCGCTCGTGTTCCTGAAGCTATCACAGTTGCAGCAACAACAAGTACAGATGCTTTTGCAACTTCTTATTCGAATTACGGTTCATGTGTCGACATACTCGCTCCGGGTTCAAGCATCAAGTCTGCATGGCACACTTCCACCACAGCAACGAATACCATCTCCGGTACTTCGATGGCATCACCGCATGTGGCTGGAGTAGCAGCATTGTACTTGCATCAATATCCCGGCTCAACACCGGCTACAGTTGCAAGTGCAATTGTTAACAATGCAACACTGAATAAAATCACAAGCGTTCCTACGGGAACACCTAATAAGCTGCTCTACTCGTTGTTTGGAGTAACGCCGACACCACCATCAGCGCCGACACTTTCTTCCCCGGCAAATGGTGCAACCGGTGTTTCAACAAGTCCAACGCTTAGCTGGAATGCTTCTAGCGGTGCAACATCGTATCGCCTGCAGGTATCTACAAGCTCAGCATTCTCAACAACCGTATTCGACCAGAGTGGAATTACCTCAACATCTCAAGCGGTTACGGGACTTGCTAATGGTACACTATATTACTGGCGGGTTAACGCAAGTAATACTGCTGGAACGAGTGCATGGTCATCTGTGTGGAGCTTTACCACTACCTCGACTGCACCATGCCCCGGTACACTGTACACTGGCTCACTCTCAGGTACAGGTGCATCGCAGATTCAACCCAACGGCACATATTATTACAGTAGCGTAAGTGGAACGCATCAAGGATGCTTGCGAGGTCCTATAAATGCGGATTTTGATCTCTATCTCCAGAAGTGGAATGGTTTAACCTGGAGTAACGTTGCAAGCTCGTTGAGCAGTACCTCCAACGAGAACATTTCCTACAATGGTACAGCCGGATATTACAGGTGGAGAATATACAGCTACAGCGGAAGCGGAAGCTACGAGTTCTACATGGTAAAACCGTAACTCTTCAATTATAGAACGCTTAGATGGGATGCTACCCCCTCGGCAGCATCCCATTTTTTATGTAATGATTAGCGTCCAAATCAATCACGAACAAAAATGAAAGCATGGTTCTCGAATGCCTCAAGATTTGAGAATCTCCCACAGTTCTGAAAGTAAACCTCACGAAAACTCAACTCAGCCATTTTAGTACGAATATCCTGATCAGTAATTCCCCACTGGAATATATTATGTACATCGCGCCATGGCTTTCCGTAGGTTGGGTGTATTTCATCTGCGTGTGCGTAGACATATCTGCAGAATTCTTCACGTCTTCTTGAGGTTATTGACATGTATTTCTCTATCGGCAGATCGGTAAGGCGTACCGACTGATTGCCGAACACATATTGTTGGTTGTAAATCACCAAGCAGGGAGCTATTTCTGCGTAAATCGACAAAATGGCATCCCATGATGGATTAGCTTGATGGACCAGCACATCGAAGAAAAAGACTACATCGATCATTCCAATACAGTGGACAACATCTGCATTGGCAAAGTTACCTTTGATAAGGTGAAGCCGAGGTATCCTCGAAAGTTTTTCAAAAAGACCGTCAGGAAAATCGGTATCAACGAGTATACCTCGATCTAAGGAATGCTTCTTCAGCGCATAAAGGGAGTATGCGCCATTCACTTTCCACACCCCGCCTAAATCTGCAAATGACATCGCAGAAGGTTGAACACATCGAAACACACGGTCAATTAGTCGTAGTTTGTTAGTGTCGACATAAATATTGTGACCAAGAAATAAACTGGGCATGTTTCGAACAATCTTGCGTAGACGGTGTATAATCAAACTCATTGTATTTTCTCGTTACCAGAATGGGTTAATGATTTAATTTATAGATTATACAAAAGTAAATCCAAATTTTCAATATCTTCGATATTCCCTTCCACCCTCGTTTGTATTTTCTTGATTAAAGAGGTAACTTCATATACTATGAATAAAAAAATTCTTCGGATACATCATCTTGCTCACATTCCTGAACTGAAAATTGATGAGAACATTTTTAATCTTCGCTTTACATCTGGTTGTGATGTTAAAAGCTGCAAAGGTGCATGCTGTCGGTGGGGTGTGTTTGTCGATATTTCCGAGAGCGATAAGATTCTTGCTAACGCTGAGATGATTCGTAGATACATGGAGCCACATCAGGAACACAATCCGCAGTTATGGTTTGAAAAAATTGAAGTAAGTGATACAGATTTTCCATCGGGGAGATCAGTAGGGACACAAGTGTTTGATTATGGTTGTGTATTCCTTGATAATGCAGGGCTTTGCACACTTCAGAAAGCTTGTATTGCTGAAGGCTTGAATCAATTTTCACTTAAACCGTTTTACTGTATTGCTTACCCGCTTACGATTGAAAAAAATGTTTTATTGATCGACGAGGTTGAGCTTGAAAATGGTAAACCTTGTCATATAATTAATCTGGACGGGAGGTTAACTATTTTTGAGGTATGTGCCATGGAATTTGATTACGTTCTTGGCAAAGAGGGAGTAAAGGAATTGTACAATCAAAAATATTAATATGATCTCATTTTCCTTTATCAGGAAATTAAACGATGGATTAGGATCTATACCGTATAGGTAGATTACTGGAGAATTACCACGACCGTATTGGCAATTCCGAGGCATAAATACCCTGTTATGCCTAACG
This sequence comes from uncultured Chlorobiaceae bacterium, assembly GCA_964471945.1. Lineage (GTDB taxonomy): Bacteria > Bacteroidota > Ignavibacteria > UBA10030 > SZUA-254 > JASEHD01. The sequence goes on along the minus strand of CAYYIJ010000002.1, from coordinate 43,091 downwards.
CTACTAACCACCAAAATGAAATTGATAATTTTTCTTCTAATGTAAGTATCATTGCTATTATTTAAATTATCCTATTCTAATATTAAATATAAACTTGTCAATGCACAATATCAAGTAAAATCTTGTTTTATCCATTTTATCCTTTATTTTTGGGGGTAATTTACCTGTTTTTAAAGAATTATTTTCGATAAAAACCTTCTGGAGAATCATGACAAATTCCATTCATAGAACAGTTATTTTTTTCATAAGCAACAGGACCCGATGATTTCTGAAAATTAGTAATTACCAGTTTATCAAATATTCCGCTGCCCATATAATTGTATGGTATAACATCAGTTTCATATCCGATCAATCTTGAATGCTTTGACCCATGAGGCACTACAACATGACAGGTTATACATTTTACTTCACTGCTCTGGTGAACATTAGTGGCGTGTACTTTATTTTTAAAATTTCCTTCACTGAAAACAGGATGGCAATTTGTACAGAAAAGATCATTCTGCCAGTTATTTTTATTGTTTTTAATATCGTCAAGCGACCATAAAATATTAAAAGCGTTTGTGGGCCAATAACCAGCTTTCCCTGTGAGCATAAATTTTCGGTCCGAGCCATGCGGACCTTGTGGAATCATATCAGATGTCTGTTGGTTATTTCCATGACAATCCGAACAATACATCGATTGATTGCCAACTTGATTCCAATCATCATGCATCTGATAAGTTGTTAATGCTCTTGGATATGATGAGCCGAAGAAATTATCGGAAGTTACTCGTACCGGATGTGCCGATTTGTTTGCTGGATTAAATTCCATTGCTTGGTCCGTTAAGTTTGTACCCGAAGGACCAATAATAGTCGTTACGCCATTGGGAACAATTCCAAAAGCATACGACGAATGGCATTTAAAACAAATCTGGTTTTCCTGCATAGATGGATATTCAATTGTATAATTTGACTGATTGGGTTGCGTCCATATATCGGCGTTGGGCGGCGTAACACCTCTTACTCCGATCAAAACATTCGATACTTGATTGGTCCTCTTAGTATGAAGTCCTTTCTTTGCTTGATGTGAATTGTGGCAATCTTCGCACTCAGCGTGTCGGTTTGGAATGTTAAGACTTCCAGCGTTATCGGGATTGAGATGTTTACCGCTAACTGTTATAGTTGGGTGGGTAAAAATTTTCGAGTAAGTAGTTTGGATGTCTTTTGTGTTGTTACCTTTTAAGAAACTGCCGTGGCAACCCGGTGTAAAGCAATTATTTTCTTCAACTAGGGGTCGAAGATAGGGCTTTCCAGCGCCGCTGTGCGATTTATGACAATTACGACATCCCCACTCTCCAACTGTTGTAGCGCTTGAACCCGGAGGAGTAAGGGCTTGATTAGATATCCGATGTGCTGACGAATTCCAGTTTGTTTTGTTATGACAAAAGTTGCACAGTTCTGCATTGTTATTAGACATTCTTAAAAAATTCCCGTGTTGGTTATCGTGTGCATCATGACAGGTGTGGCATTCAACAGTACCATTCGATGCATCTGGATCCAATTTTACTCTCGTATTCCATGGAAATGAACGTGCGACGAGTTCAGGATCCGCTATCGGGTCATAATTATAACCCACAGGGTGATCGTCGGCGAGTGAAGTTCCTATGTATCCAATTGATGCTTCGGGCATTGTAGTTATTCCACCCGACATCGTGATTGAACTGGGAGAAACATTATAAACTGCGCCAAGCGCTATCGTGCCGTCGTGGCAGGAAAGACAGCGTTTTGAAACTGCATTCGGCTGGCTTGGACTTGGATAATTTTTATTCGTCAAATATTCACTCGAATATAAAACATAGTCGCCAACAGGATCCTGCCGATTCCACAACTGAGAGTTTGGTTTTGGGCTGTGAGGTGTGTGACAGAACACACAGGTTTGTCTTTCGGTCAATGCTTTTACTGTGCCTGTGCCGCTGACGCTTAAATTATGTTTTGTATCAATAATTCTCGTTTGTGCAAATGCTGTTGTTGCAAAACTAACAGTTAACGCAATGGTTATGAATATATACAGTCGTGGTATCATTTTATGTATTTAAAAATTTGTACTCTTTTATTGAACGTATCAACAACGTAAATTTTATCTGATTTATCTATAAAAATTCCGTTAGGACTGCTGAACAATCCGGCGACAGCTCCGGATTTCCCAATCAATAACAGCAGTTCACCTTTCTGATTAAATATCTGGAAGTTATCAAACATTGCGTCTGTAACATAAATATTTGAGTCTGAATCGATAGCGATAGCTTTGGGGCTTGAAAAAAAGCCCGCCGCATTCCCAAGCTCGCCGAACGAGGAAATGTATTTACCTTCGAGGTCAAATATTTGTATTCGATAGTTTAACGCGTCAACTACATACAGATAGTTGTTTTTCGCGGTTATAGTTATAGGAAAATTAAACTCACATTCACCCGCCCCCCGTGAACCAAATTCGCTCAAATACTCACCTTTCAAATTAAAAACAACTATTTTGTGCTGCCCTGTGTCGACGACATACAATTTGTTGTTTATTATGACCATACCAGTAGGTCGGATAAGTTTTTCTTTAATCCGAAATTTCAGTTTTAATTTTGCATCCACTACAAAAATCTCGCCTTTCTCTGAATCGGATACGTATAATAACCCGCCTTCGGACATTGCTAAACCGACGGGTGAAATTAATTTATCGTTTTCGTATTCGAGTAAATATCCGTGTGTACTCTCTTCCAAATCTATAACGTGTACTGCTTTTGAACCTGGGTCGGCTACAAAAATTTTTCCATTCTCTGAAACGGCAATACCCACAGGTTGGACTAACCATTTTGACGTTGTAGCGCCACCGAAAGCCCATTTTAATAACTTGGCAAAAAAGGAAGGTTCTTTCTCTATATCTTTCAACGAGCTGATCGTCTGAAGATGTTGTATGCGTGCCTTCTGAGGTTGGGGGGGCCAAACCAATTTTTTACCCTCACTCTGGGCAAAAGCGAATTCTATTCTTATGAGAATAAGAAGGATGAAGATTAAATAATATGTATTCTTAAACCATTGCATACAATCGGTTTCTTTGTTGCTATATTAATATAATACAGTGAGGATTGGAATGCCACTTTGCAGCAGCAGTTCCAACCCTCGTCTCTCTGGCAAGGGATTTTGCAGAGAGGAAATCAATCATTCTTTTTCCGGTCTTTGAGATTTGTTTATAACCGATAAATATGTATCAATATTATCAGGCGATAAACCTTGTTCGATTACTATCCTTCGAGCTTTTAGAAAATACTCGACAGCTTTGTCATTTTTCTCGCGTACAGCATACAACTTGGCTAAATTAAATAAAGCATACCAGTAATTTTCGTCAACCTCGATGGCTTTTAAAAATATTTCTTCCGCTTTTACCGCTTCATCAATATTTTTGTAACCGATTGCCAAGTTGTTAAACACCATCGCATTTGTAAATCCTAAATCGATTGCACGCTGTAAATATTCAACCGACAATTGCTGCTCACCCTTTTTACGTAACAGCAAGCCAAGATTATAATGTGCTATTTTGTTTTCCGGATCAAGCCGCAGCACCTTAGCGTAATTTGTCTGGGCTTCATCTAACATAAATATTTGCATCTGTTGATTTGCTAAAGCCCCGATCATATTTACATGATTTGGTGATTTTTTTATCAACGATTCCAATTCGTCTATCTTATGTGTGTATGAATGACGCAACCTCTCGATTACTTGAGCGTACACATTTCGATCTTCATTTGTGTAAGTTCCTTCCATTGCATAGTAATAATATTCAATAGCTTTTAGAAAATCTTTTTTATTCTCATAATGTGTAGCAAGGATGTTCAAAAATCCGTTCGAGCTATTCATACCCGTCATTCCTTCTAACCACTCGCAATGCTTTTCGATTTCATCCCACTGTTCATAATCGTAAGCTTGAAAAACTTTGATGTAACGAACAAAGCGTTCTTTATCTATTTCAGTTTTCCCTGATTTGGCAGCAATTTCTAATGCTTCGCCATACCGTTTCTGTGGTATGAGTACTAATTCAACATACATCATTTGTGAGGAAGTATTATTGGGATTGTAACGTGCATTATTTTCGACCAGTGTATCCTGAGTTTTCCAGATAGAACTGTAACTAAATGTACTCGAAAGATAAAAAATAACAATGCTGATGGTAATAATCATACCTGTTTTTTTATTCAATGATATAATCACCGCTGCAATCATGAGTACTAATCCATAGATTGAAAGGAACAGATACCGTTCGCTTGCAAATGACCACGAATTGAATGGAATAATTTGAAGGTATGGCAAAGTAAAAACGGTAAACCAAATTATTCCAAAAGCTATAAGTGTAAGCCGTCTGTTGAGATAACGTAAAGCAAATATGCTGACAATTATGCAAACTGCTCCGAATACAATGGCAATAATAAAGGGTGCTCCAAAATCTATTACATCATAAATCAACCGTAAATTAATCGGTATAAGTGCAATACGAACAAGATATCCGAGTATGAGTATCGGAATATGAAAATTGTTGACTACTGATTCAAGCGTTCCAAACAAAAACGGCGCAGCAAGAATCTTCGAGTCGGAACCGAAATGCATGTAAACAAAAAGGAACACAACTCCTATTATCAAAAATGGCTGTGTTGTTTTGAATACTTGTTTAAAATTTTGTCTGCTGATTCCAAAGCGGACAGACGCAATAACAAAAATCATAAATACGAGAGGTATTACAGTAGATTTAGATAGCAAAGCCGCTAAAAATAAAACCCAGCTTGAATAAAGATACTTTTTTATTAACGCTTCACCTATAATACCTTTTATGAAATAGAACAATGCAAGAAACATAAACACACCGGAAAGCAAATCTTTCATACTCGAAATCCAAACCACCGATTCGACATGTGCAGGATGCGCTGCAAACATAATTGTAATTATAGCTGGCATCCATCCAACTAGTGTTTCGCCTGAGATTAAGTTCTTTTGTTTGAATAATTGCACAATTAATTTGGATGCACGGTAAACCAGATGACAGCAAAGAATATATAACAAATAATTAACTATGCGATAACCTAATGGATTCTCGCCAAACATTTCATACTCGACACGATACACGATATCTCGGATTGGCAAATACTCGTAATTGTTTGTTCGCTTAAAAAAGAATTTCCATACTTCATTTATAGGTGAGTCGAAGTTTTTGTTGCCTATGATGTAAACGTTGTCATCATTAAAAAATGGAGCATCAACTGCAGGCATAAATGCTGAGACTGATAATACAACTCCGATTATCGTAATTATTGCAGGTTTTATATATTTATTCATAATTTATTAAAGAATTAAAACGGACGGATAATTGTAAATAGTACATCCCGCCGATTGTTGATGTATTTATGTTCTCTCAATTTAAGATGAAACTGCAACGCTCTCAACGAATATCTAAATTCAGCAGTGTGGTCTATTATTGTACGGCGATAAAAAGGTTCGTAAGAAAAAGAAATTGAATATGCAAACGATAGATTTGCGACGAAAAAATAGGGGCTGCTGAAAGAAAAATTGGCGTTATAGTGTTTAGTTAATTTCGGAAACATGTTCAAGAAAACACTGCCGCTGAAACTTAAATTCATCGGAATGTAATAATAAGCAGAACCGTGAAGCCGTTGGTTCATACGTATTTGCCGAAAGGTGCGTTCAAATGATTCAGATTCTGTTATTTTTTCGTCGCGATAATCTATTACTGTTTCAGACGAAACTACGTCAAACAATCTTGTTGAAAGCGATAAGGTTGCGTTCTTTGAAAACTCGGCTCGTTCTAAGAATAAATATGTTCGGCTCCCTCCGATATCAAAGTTTCCATTAACACCAATACCGTTGATATCGGTGGTAATTGAGCTGCTCAGACCGTAATTTATAGAATATTGTTTGTCAGGATTAAACTGTCTGCTGTAACCGATTGTTAATCCGTTCCCAAATCCCAAATTACCTATCTGTCTATTGTGTTGAAAGGTAGCCCCATTCCCTAATCCGAATGTATTAATTTTTCGGAACACTCCACTCGGTTTATCGATAATAAAATAATCACTTGCACCCCCGCCGTTAATACTATAACCCAAATGATAATGTTTTTCAAATGAATAATTAACGGACTGTGAAAGTCCGTAGCTAACGTTTGAAGTAACCTCGGTTTCAGAAATCCTTCCTGAAATTAATGTTTGATATCTCAATTGTTCGCTTGCTTTGTCGTTGTAATTTGTATTAAGATTTGTGAAAGTAAATGAACTGTGTCGATAATGTTCAGAATTAAAATTGAGCTTACCCGTTTTCGAGATTTCTTTCATGCCATTTAACTGGATACGGTAATAACGATTATAATATTCTCTTGATTTTTCGAAATTTTCAATCATATATCCTGAAAGTGAAATGTTTGAATTACCTGTTCCTCTTGATAATGATATTGAATAGTCGTGTTGAGTTTGATCAGTTTTTGAATAAGATGAGACAGACCAATTTCTGCTTCTGCCAACGGATAAACTGATGTTAGGTAAAAATTCAATTTTATCTGAACTTAAGTTTATTCTTTGCTGGCTGTTCCTGAAATCAGACGGATATTCAGAATAACTCGCGGTTTCGGATTTCGATTCAATTTCGTTTTCAGATGCAGTTATATTAAATCTTATTAAAAATTCGGGAAGAATTGTAGCATTTAAATTGTAATAATTGCAAGAGATTTGTTTGGAAGAAAAATAAAAATTCTTAGAATGTGATTGATTGAAATTTGTAAATAGGGATGAGCTAAGATTTATCGAAGCTATAGAGGGGGATAAAATATATCCTGAAGTCTTAAGCGATATTCTGGGACTATGCCGATAAAATTTTGATATAATATCTGATGTAGAAACATCATGATATTGGAATTGGTACCGTACATCACCACCCCAATAGCTAATTTGGCTAAATGATATAAAATCAAATGCCAGCCATAAGATTAATATCTTAATACTAACTCTCAACAAAATTCCCTTGCCAATAATATTAAATAGTAAAAATATTCTGGGGCATTAAAAAAGCCCCAGAATTTTATACACAACTAACCGAGATTACTTTGCATGACATGCAACACAAAGCTTCCCATCAGCGGTATCTCCTTGAAGCATTTTTGTGTCCTTCTTGTGTGGATTATGACAGGATGAACATTGAACCTTGTCATTAAACAAACGTCCAATTTTTTGTGTACCATCATGGAAAACATACTTTGGGTTAACTGAAGCATAAAGTCCCCCGTCCGCTGTTACTGCATCACTATAATCAAAATTAACAGGATGTGTGTGGCTTAAATCCACATAATCGGTTCCACCGACTATTGCATTTCTTCCACGTGTTCCATAATTCGATTTACGTGCTGTGAAAGCAATCGGGCTGCCGCCAGTCCAGGTTGGGTTACTGGAAACATGTGGTCTCTTAACATAAGACGCAGATGTGTACATAGCAGTGCCGTCGTGGCAGCTTATACACATATTTGATTCATTCTTATGTTGGTCACCGGTTGGGTCGGACGGATCAACAACCGTTGCATCTAATTGTTGACCAGAATATTTACCCCAATTGTTCGTACCTTTTGCAGCGCGTGCCCAAAGTGGGTCTTTGATTCCGGCTGCAGGAATGTGTGGTGAATGGCAATATGAGCATAACCTATCGGATGCGCCGGCAATCGAATCTTGCGATGCTTTTCCGGAGTTTACTCTTAGATCGTGCTTTGCACCTGCCATAAACGCAGTTCCTTGCGTTTGTGCCATAACCCATGTTGACACAATAAGTATCAGTGTGGTTAAGAAAAGGATTTTTTTCATGAAATTACTCCTTAATTTGTTATCTTATTTGCCTCATCGTTAATTGTAATTAATCTCTCACGAGGCGTATGAGAAAATAATTTAATCACCTTTTAACAGTTGAAATACTTGTACGCGCGAATTCAACTGATCTGCTACGTATATCCTGTTTGATTCATCTATGTCGATACCAACAGGATTCATAAAACCTTTATTATCATCTACTGCATATCTACCGACGAACATAAGCAGTTCGAAGTCGTTATTAAAAATCTGGAAGTTGTTGTGTATAGCATCTACAACATAGATATTATTATAGTTGTCTAAAGCAATACCCTTAGGACGGCTAAACAATCCATAAACATCGCCCTGCTGACCATACTTGCGAATAAACTTTCCATCTTTATCAAAAACTTGGACTCTATAATTGAAAGCATCCACAACATAAATATTACTTTGTTTGTCAATAGCGGCGCTTTGCGGAAAATTAAATTCACCATCGCCTTCGCCTCTTTGTCCAATAGTAAACAACGAATCACCAAGCTCAGAAAATACAACCACTTGATGTATTTTATTATCTACAACGATTACACGGTTTAAATATTTGTCATAAGCTACATCAACCGGATTTTGAAACTGTCCTAAAGCTCCGATAGTTTGGATTACTTCTCCATCGAGTGTTAGCGCGACGATTCCCTTGATTTCCACTGAGCCGACAAAGAGTTTGTTATTACCGTACGCTATTCCAATTACTCTGCCAAGCGGATATATACTTTTTTGTCCTAAGGGAATAACCTTTTTTTCTACTTCATCGAACATCACTAACCCCTGTTCCATATCCGAGACAAATATTTTACCTTTTCCATCGGTTGTAACGTCAAAAGGTCGTGATAAGCCTATAGTAGATTTGTCGCCAGCTATGATCTGAACGGCTTTACCAAATCCAGAGAGGAATTCATCCTCGCTCTGATAAGTTTTAATATATTTTACACGAGGCTCATCCGGAGGCAAGGGCCAAACGAGCTCAACTTTTTGAGCATCCTTTGATGCGCCGCAGCTCATCAACAAAAAAGCAATTAAAACTTGCAGCGTAATTATTATATATTTATTTATCATTTTTATTTTCTTCCGTTTCATCTTTTTTGCCTTCATCTTCAAGGCTCTTAATCAAATCATCAATATCGGGTATTAATTTTTTATCACTCTGTTCTAATGCTTGCGGGCTAAAATTTATTTGAGAAGTGGACAGAACTAAGCCAAGAGAAAACGACCAGGTGTGCAATGATGATGATGCGAGATAAGTTGACACAAATTGTATCCCTACATTTGAAAATATACGTTTATTTATTAAGACAGATCCACGCACATCGCCTGAACCGTAGTAGTTGTAAGAAATCTCAGAGCCCAACCTAATTTCCTCGCTTATTGTTTGCGAAGTTCCAGCCCCAACAAATAATCGATTAGATGAATTTGCAGCTGTAATTCCTACCAGGATTGTTGGCGTGAAATTTAAAATAGCCGGGTTGATAACTGCGGCGGTATGAATTAGTTTGCTTTTTAAAAGAGAGTTGTCAAGGTCATTAACTCCGTTAATACTCTCGAACCAGATCGCGGGCTGATTAATTATATTAACGCTTATTGGCAGTATAAACTTGGCGCCATATCCTATTCGCCTCAAAGGTGTTGAGTTCGCCCAATCTTCGGTGGACGCTTTAAGAAATAGTTCCAGATGGGTAGAAAAACCAGCGGTGAGGTTTAATGATGTTACGCTGTTTAGTTTTTTATGAGTGAAAAATTCGTGGTTTGTCTGAAAACGAAATTCAGATAGCGGGGTAGTAGTTAACGCCGGAATTAACACTATTCCATTGCCGCCACCGATACCGATGTCGCTCACATCTTGAGATTTTAGGTCTGTATTGAGGAGAATCAAAAACATTATCAATATTTTTAGTTTTGGCATCATCTTATTTATTATGGCAATTAAGACAGATTGCCATTTTCCCGCCGGCAGCTTTCAACATTGCTTTATTGTTTGAACCGTGAGGATTATGACAACTAACACAGGAAATTTCTTCATTTTTATTATTACTAATCTTAGTAAATCGAAGAGGGTGTCTTTCAACAGGATGATTTACGACGTAATCTTCATGACAAGACGAGCATATTCGGAATACATCTTGTTTTAACAATTTAGAACCTCTTGAGCTATGAGGAGAATGACAAGAAACGCATTCACTGCCAACGGCGTGTGGAAATGCGGAATTTTCAACAACGGATTTTGTTTCTGTATGACAGTCGTAGCAAACCTCTGGTACGCCTTTTTCAACAACAACGGAATTTTTATCTTTAGACCAAGAATGACAACTTGAACATTCTTTCATATCGACTGGACCGTGGACTTTTTCTCCATGTGAAATGGTTTTATGACAAGACAAACAATCAGCTGTCATATTGTCTCCGCTTGCCGAACTTGGTAGTCCTTCATGGCACGGTGAGCAGGTTTGCTCGAGTTCAGAATTATGAAAACGTTTATCGCGCGACTCGGTTGACGATGATTCACGAACATGGTTTACAAAATACTCCACCCTGCTTTCCGTATGTCCAGTTACAGAAAAATAAATAGTATTATTTCCCGAAATTAATGGTATGTTTATTTTAAATAGCTTTCGCGAATCATCACCAGGATCATCAAACTCTGTAGTGTATAGTGAATCTTTCCATCCCTTAATATTTAGCAAAATTGATGGTGCGTTAAACTCAGTAACTCTCTTGATAAAATTTGCAAACGATGTCGATTGCCAGAACTTTCGAATCGTCATAGTGTCTGAGTATTTATACGAAAGGGTTTCGGGTTTAGTATAACCAGAACTTAAAACAAAGGAGTAAGCTAATGTTTGTATTGAGGATTGAGGCGGGAATATTTTATAAAATTCTTTCGGAAAATTTTCCTTTGTTTCTTTTGTGTTGATGCTGATAACTCTTTCAGACTCCCATTGAGTTGATACTAATAATTCTTTGGAAAATTCTTTATCGACCGAAATGATAAAAAGAGAATTATTTTCATAGGCAAGTGAATCCGTTGAATTCGGAACCAATACCGTAATCTGGTCTGAAGATCCGAGCCCAAGAAAGACAGTTAAACAGATACTGCAGAAAATAAAAATTTTTAAAGCGGATTTTATCATTTTAAAAGAGAACATTATATCGTATAATATTAATGCACTTCTAATGCCAAGAAACAAAAGGTTGAAAAGTGGTTAAAAATGTCTGAAATTAGGTTAATTCAAATTTGACGAGGCGGCATCGGTATTAAGACTTGGGTCAAATAACCCAACAAGGTGGGGAATGATACGCAAAAGTGAGATTTAGAACGAGGAAACTAAGTAAAGATTGTACTTGATAAAATCTTAATGTAGAAGGCTCGAAACAAGTTTTGTGAACTCGTTCATATTAAATGGTTTATCAATGAAACGGCTGATGTTTGTATTTTGTGCCCGTTCCCTTGAAACACTATCTCCAAAAGCTGTAATCATGATGACTGGCGTCTTAGGAGATAGCTTATGTGCCATTTCGGCAACATCAAAGCCATCATGTTGAGGTAATTTCATGTCCGTAACAATGAGATCAAAGCATGTTGTATACAATTTTTCGATTGCCCTTTCAGCTGATTCCGCAGTTACGACGGAATACCCTGCCTTGGACAGGCAATTTTTTATAGACCAACAAACTAATGGCTCATCATCAACCACCAAAATCTGTTTGACCTTTTGATTGTTTGAGGTTAACAAGTCGCTCGATGTGACGTTTGACGAATAATCTAATTCAGTAACATTTAGCATTCAAACAAAAGGCACAATAATTATGCCAACATTTCATGAAATGTTATATGCTAAAAAGTGAGTTGTTTTCGATAGTTTTACGCCTTGGGTTATAAAATGATTTATGCCCTTGTGTTAAAATTCTCAACCCTGCATGGGTTAAAATCCTCACCGATCGAACATCCCATATTTTTTCATGCGATAACGTAGTGTATCGCGACTTATCTTCAATAACTTTGCAGCTTGCGATTGATTATGATTTGTTTTTTCTAATGCCTGAAGGAGGACTTGTTTTTCAATCTCTGTAAGCGATTGTCCTTCTTGACCGAGAGTAATAGGTGCCGGGTGGCTTTCATGACCTAAAGTATGGAGGTGTCCCAACTCGACAGAATGCGAGAAGATATAATCGCCTTCATCCATAAGAACAGCACGCTCAACTACATTGCGCAACTCGCGAACATTTCCGGGCCAACCATGCTGTATGAATAACTTCTTTGTTTCCTCGGAAAGTCCTTTAAAATTTTTATGAAATGTTTTGTTAAATTCATGCAGAAAGTATTCTGCTAATTGAATAATATCCTCTTTTCGTTCTCTCAGTGGAGGTAGATGCAAATTTACGACATTGAGCCGATAAAAAAGGTCTGCTCGGAATTTCTCTTCCTTTATTAGCTTTTCCAAATGTCGGTTTGTTGCTGCAATAATTCTCACGTCAACTGTAATATCGGAAGTTCCACCAACCCTTTGGAAAGTTTTTTGTTCTAAAACTCTAAGTAATTTTACTTGTATTTTTGGAGATGTGTCGCCGATTTCATCTAAAAATATTGTTCCACCGTCGGCAAGCTCAAACATTCCCTTCTTTTGCTGTCGAGCATCAGTAAAGGCACCCTTCTCGTGACCGAAGAGTTCGCTTTCAGCCAATGTTTCCGTGAGAGCCGAGAAGTTTACAGTGATGAGTGGTTTATCTTTCCTTTCACTAAGAAAATGAATAGCTTTAGCCGCTAATTCTTTTCCAGTCCCGCTTTCACCTGTTATTAAAACCGTCGTAATACTGCTCGATGCGATCTTTGCAATTTGTTCGCAAACATTTTTCATTGGAGCTGATGTCCCTAACAACCCGTAAAAACCACAAGTACTTTGTTGATCTTTTAAAAATTGGACTACTTGTCGCTTTAATCGGCTTGATTCACATGCTTTCTCAATTAATATTTTTAATATTTCAAAATCCACTGGTTTTGTTATGTAATCAAACGCGCCTAATTTCATTGCCTGTACTGCAGTATTTGATTTATCGACTGCAGTGAGCATTATAACGGGGATAAGTATGCCATCTTTTTTTAACTCAGTAAGTAAATCAATACCTGTTCCATCGGGCAGCATTTGATCGAGAAGAATTAAGTCGGCTTCTTCGCTGTCAATTATTGATCGGGCATGCCGTAGAGATTCCGACTCGATTGTTTTGAAACCTAATTTTGTAAGCTCCTGAACCAAGGACCAACGAATCAATTTTTCATCATCAACAATAAGAATCGTTTTACAACTCATATATCAATTTTTTGGTAAATGAATAGTTACGATAGTGCCTTTCCCAACCGTACTCTCAAGATTAATTGAACCACCATGCTGTTCGATAATTCGTTTAGATATCGTCATTCCTAAACCAGTACCTTTATGTTTTGTTGTGAAGAATGGTTTAAAAACATCCGATAGCTGTTTCTGGGGAATACCTTTTCCTGAATCAATAATTCGAATCTCGACAGAAGAATTTGATTGAGTGATAGACACGGAAAGTTTTCCAATCATATCGATAGCTTGAATGGAGTTCAGCATGATGTTCCAGAGAACCTGTTGGATTTGTTTTCGATCAGCCGATATTACAATTGATTCATCGTCGAAAGATGTATCAATAGAAATGTGTTTCTTTTTGGTCTGTTGAGAAAGCAATGATACGGTTTTTTGAATTAAGTCGTTTAAAAGAACTGCCTCAAAGGTTGGGGGCGTTGGGCGTGCGTAACTTAATAAATCGTTTACAGCTTGATTAACTCTTTCAAGTTGTACCATCATTTCGGTGATGATGTCTTTACGGGCGTCATCCTTCGGTATGTCGCCATCAAATACTTGAAGCACTCCTAACACGCCAGCAATAGGATTTTTAATCTCATGGGCTATGCTTGCCGCCATTTCACCTGTAGTTGCCAATCGATCTGCTTGTTCGAGCTGTCCTTGATGTAACTCATGAAGTTTTTTGTTCCCTTCGTTAAGTCGTTTGATGAGTTTATTGAAAGCTTTCATCAAATCAGTAATTTCATCCTCTTGGCTGGGTACCTCCAGCTCAGTAAATTCTATTTGCTCACCATGTTCAAGTTGATCAATTTGGTGCTCACTCTTCGTTATCTGATTCCGTAATTTATGGATAGGACGAACAACCAAGTAAAGCAGAGCGATAAATAATATCCCGCCAATACCCAAAAAAGTAACGACTGTCATAAATATATTCATTGTTCTGTGTTCAACTGATGCAGAACGAATATCACTCATTGAAATCTTCGCTGCAATGTATCCTTTAGTCTTGTCTCTTTCAGTATGACAGTCATAACATTCAGGCTTTTTGAGAATGGGGGAGATTACAAACTCATAAAGAGAATCATGTTCATTGATTGACATGAATAGATCATCCGGGAACTTAGAAACTTTTTTAAACTGCTCAATCGGAATACGATCTTTGTATTGCCGTCCGTTGGCTTTCATCAAAATGATGCCATTGTCATCTAAAATTAAGACATCCTTTGCCTCGCCCGACCAAACTGCCCGTTGGAGTGCATTTTGTAGTTGATCGTTTTTCCCGGATAGCATAATATATTCAAGAATTGCCTTACCGAATTCTATGACACCATGGCCCTTTGCTTGAGCTTGTTTTTCGAGCATCGTATATCCGGTCTGATGGGCAAAATACATAAATAAGCCGCCTGCGAACAGAAAAACGATACTTACCGACATCGCTATTTTTATTCGTAATGAAAGGAATATTCTTCCGATTATTTTTCTCATAATACTATATTAATATACAAAAATCTGTAATTAAATGTTGGGTTATATCACACACTTTGAAAAATATTAAATTTTGGAGATTTTAAGCGAAATGATTGTAAATCTCAATGTAATCGGTCGTTGTATTTATATTGGCCAATGAATTGATCCGATTGATTCCCAAACAAGTTTCTGCTGGTAACATTTTTGAATTAAGCTGTTCAATTAACCCCCGAACACAATATTGATTTCGCTGAATATGGTTTGGTAGAGTTTCCATACACGTCTGCCCGTATAATCCGAACAACTGCTGCACCCGATCATCTGTCGAGAATAGGATTACATCGGCATCGCTTATTTGATCAAGAAGAAATTGAATCATGTTTGTTTCTATTAATGGTAAGTCAACCGATGTGACAAAAATATTTTTTGTATCCGTATTAATGAATGCTGAGTGAATGCCACCGAGGGGACCGCATTCTTTATAAATATCTTCATAGATCGGTAAACGTAAAAATTTGTGTTGTTCTCCTTTATCAGAAATGATGATTACTTTTTTGAAAACTCCTTGTAGTTTTTCTGCAATATGTTGAACAAAGGGTTTACCATGATAATCGAGAAGAGCTTTGCCGCGTCCCATCCGTTCACTTTTACCTCCAGCAATAATATCATCCCTTAATTCCAACACTCAAGTACTCTTCTTTTTTAATAATTCAATGGCTTTAAAATTTTTCACTTTAATTGAATCACCCGCCCTAACTTTGCCACTCTTTAACACTCGTGCAAATATTCCTTCACGAGGCATCACGCAATCACCTGCACTGTAATAAATTGCACATCGGCTGTGGCATTCTTTCCCGATTTGAGTTATTTCAAGCTCTGCATCGCCGATGATGAGTCGGTCTCCAACTTCGAATTCAAGAAGATTAAGAAATTCGGTTGTAACATTTTCTGCAAAATTGCCTGGTCGAACCCCCAGTCCTTTGGCTTGCATTTTCCTGATACTCTCGATTGCAAGCAAACTTATTTGCCTATGTTGATTTCCCGCGTGAGCATCTCCTTCAATGCCCCAATTCTCAATCAATCTAACTGATTGAACATTTGTTTTTGGAACACCCCCCTGCTCACTGATACTGAGAGCAACTACTTTGCCTTGTAATTTGTCATTGGTCATTTGTTGTTAATTCTTTGCCAGATTATAATCATTTCAATCTTTTCAATCTTTTCAATTTTTCCAATTCTCATCCTCACCATCTTAACAACTCTACTTCCACACTTGAACCTTTTTTAAGATGATTATCATCCTTGGGAAAATTGATCAAGCAATTTGCATTCGTAAGTCCACTGAGTATATGCGAATCTTGTCCTTTAGTTGGAGTTACGATTAACTCACCATCAGAATTTCTCGAAAATATTCCACGTACAAACTCTAAACGCCCCTGGTTCTTTCGCAACGCTGCCTGAAGTTTCGCAGTGGAAACAAATTTATTTTCATTTTCCAATCCCACGAGCTTATTGATGGCGGGTTTCACTAATTGATGAAAAGAAACCAATGCTGCAACGGGATTACCAGGCAATCCAAATATCAACTTTTTCCCTTTGATGCCGAAGAAATTTGGTTTCCCGGGTTTTATTGCAACCTTCCAAAATATTTTCTTGACTCCCAGCTCAAGTAAAACTTCTTTTACAAAATCATACTCACCTACAGAAACACCACCGATTGAAATAATAACATCCGAAAGTTGAATAGCTTTCGATAATGCTAAGCGGATTGATTTCTTATTGTCTTTAGTTCGCATAACAACCAGCGGTTTTATACCGAGTGAAGTCAGACAAGCGGAGAGTGCATCCGAGTTTGAATCGTATATCTCGCCAAGTCGCAATTTCGAATTTAACGACTTCAATTCATTCCCCGTTACAATCAACCCGACTTTAGGTTTACGGTGGACACGAATTTTTGTATATCCCATTGATGCCAGCAGACCAATAACGGGCGGTGTAATGTGTGTGCCTTGTTCAATTACGGTTCCGCCTTTTACAAATTCTTCGCCTGCTCGACGGATATTCTCGCCTTTCCTTGGTTTTCTTAAAATTTTAACAGCATGATTTTTTTCTTTGGTATTCTCTTGCATCACAACGGCAGCTGCATTCCTTGGAACAACAGCACCTGTAAATATCTTTATCGCAAAACCTTTCCGCAAGATCGGTATAATGGTATCGCCTGATTTAACTTCACCAATAACTGGCAGAGTGGTTAATGATTTCTTAGAATCGCTATTAAAATCTTCAATCCTGACCGCATATCCATCCACAGCTGAAGAATCGAACCGTGGTAACGGTTCTTTCGTTTTGATCTTTTCTGCAAGAACATATCCAAGCGATTCAGATAAACTTATAGTTATCGCTGGCAACCGATGTGTATGTTTTAAAATTTTCTCTATTGCTTTTTCAAAAGTTATCATAAATTTCTACATCTAGCAAAGATGAATAGACTGTTAGGTAAATCTTTTTATTTTTTACTTTTGACTTTTGCATTGATTCAGTGTCCTCCTCCCCACATCATTTTGAATGAGTGCAATAATCCGGGAAAGAGTGCGTTCAAAGAATCGGCAACGCCTTTCTTTGAGCCGGGCAAATTTACTATCAAAGTTTTTCCACGCAACCCGGATTTTGCACGTGAAAGCATAGAAAAGGGCGTCCGCTCCTGACCGTAACTCCTTGTGGTTTCAGGAATTCCGGGTATTTCTCTTTCGATTACTTTTTGCATTGCTTCAGGCGTGCAATCCCTCGGACTAAAACCTGTACCTCCTGTTGTCATCACCAAATCTAATTTTTCTTCATCTGAATAATGAATTAATACCTGACTGATTTTTTCTACATCGTCTGGAACGATTTTGTAATCTATTATTTCAACGCCTTCCTTTTTCAGACGTTCGACTATAAGTTGTCCCGATAAATCCGATTTTGTTCCAGTTGCAATTGAATCAGACATTACAAGCACCGCAGCACGGAGAGGTTTATCGTATTTTGTTTTAAAGTCCGATTTACCACCACTCTTCTCGATTAATTTCACCCAAACGATTTCCATCTTATCATCGAGCATCTTCATCATGTCGTAAAGTGTTAATACTGCAACCGATGCAGCAGTTAAAGCTTCCATCTCAACGCCGGTTTTATAGATCGCTTTTACAGTAACGGTAACATCAATCTTTTTATCACCAAACTCAAAATCAACTCCAACATAATCGACGGGGATTGGATGGCAGTATGGAATAATTTGACTTGTGTTTTTGGCGGCTTGGACTGCGGCTACTTTTGCGACAGAAAGTGGATCACCTTTTGGGATTTTATTTTGATGAACAAGCTCGATAGTGTTGTTTGAAAGTTTGAGTGTTGCCTGCGCAATGGCAGTTCTTAGTGTTTTTATTTTGTTTGATATATCAATCATAATATTTCCCTTTGTTGACTTAGCGGCTTTGCGTGAAATATTCTCTCGCAAAGTTGCAAAGGACGTAATGTATTCAAATTAGCCGCCAATTTCCGCCATACTCTGGTTTTCAATACCCGCTAAAGCTTCCAAAACCGGATGCGTATATTGTTTTTGTTTAAGTGCTGAATATATCATCTCTTTGATTGTATCATCGGTTTCACCGTTGCGAAGAGCTGAGCGTAAATTTATTTCCGCTGGGTGAAACAGGCAGGACTTTATCAAGCCATCGGCGGTCAATCGAATACGATTACATGTTCCGCAAAAATGGTCAGACATCGGCGTTATAAAACTTATAGTTCCTACCACTCCATCAATCCAATAATCCTTGGTGTTAGATGAAATGTTTGTTTGCAATGGAATTAATTTATACCTTTGCTCGATTTTTTTTATCATCTCTTGATAAGAAACAAAGATGGCTTTACCCCAGCCATTAAATTTAAAAGGCATATACTCGATAAAGCGAACATTAATAGGTTTATTGCGAACAAATTCGATGAAGTCGATAAGTTCATCATCGTTGATACCGCCCATTACTACTACATTCAGTTTGAGCGGCTGAAAACCCGCCACAAGCGCGGCTTCAATTCCATTAATTACATCGTTGAAATAATTCTGACCTGAAATTTCTTCGAACCGCGATTGGTGTAAAGAATCTAAGCTGAAATTCAAGTTCGTAACTCCAGCTTGCCTTAGCTGGGCAGCGAATGATTTTAAGAGAACTCCGTTTGTCGTTACACCTACGGTTTCGATCCCGGAGATAATTGCCAATCTCTGAATAAGCCTTGGTAAATCTTTTCTAACCAACGGCTCGCCACCCGTGATCCGGATTTTGTTTATACCCATCGAAGAAAATATTTTGACAGCCCGCTCAATTTCATCGAAGCTCAATATCTCGCTCCGTTCTTTTAACTTAATACCTTGCGGGGGCATGCCCGCCAGAACGCCATCGGCGGGCTGGCAGTAGCTGCATCGAAGATTGCACCTATCAGTTACTGATATACGAAGATATTTATGTTCTCTTCTAAAAGAATCAATTAATGGCATCATTTTTTCATAAATAAATATTTTTTCATTTTTAATTTTAACTTTTGCATTAAAATAAAAATCCCCATCTCTTCTTGGAATGAATAAATGATAAAATTATTTATCTCTCCTTTCCAAGTCCCAAAACAAATTCGGGACAAGCCGGGTGGCGATGCCGTTTCCGCCATCACCGTTTTCCCAATCTCTTATTATTGGGAAGAGTCCGCAGACTCATCGGTTACACAACCATATCTCTAAGACTTAGGTTGTGAAACTCGGAGACGAAACCAAAGAATAATTTTCTTTGCTCAATGTAAATATATTTTTAGAAATATACCAGAAAAAAAATCTGTTGCCTATCAGGTAAAGATGATCTGCGCCCCAGCAGATTTTTCATAAAACTGACCGACCGATATGATATCATCAACTTGCGGACAAAAATCTTCTTTCGTCAGATGGAACATATCGACCGTTGCTTTACATCCATAAATCTCACAGCCGGCATCATGGATCATTTCGATAAATTCCCTTATCGGAGGTATATCGAGTTTCTCTATTTCTTTTTTCATCATTCCGGTTGCAAACCACGACATGCCTGGAATTGCACCCATCCACGTCGGAAGCCCGGGTCCCATTGCCGAGGGAACACACATTGCTGGATTTCCAACCGTAGCGACTTTAATCTTATCCATTTTTTTATTGATGATTGCATGCAAGCCGAAGAAGGTAAAAAAGAGTGTTGCTTCAATTCCTTCCATCCTTGCACCGTTTGCCATTATCAATCCCGGATAAACTCCTTCGAGCGAGCCTCTGGATACAACGATTGAAACTTTTTTTATTGGTTCATAAATGTCATTCATAACTTTTTCTCCTTATGTTAAATACAACCTTTTGGTTTTGGAAGACCTGCTATCTTCGCCGCCTTTTTTGCAGGTCCTTTCGGAAACAGTGCGTATAACTCTTTTGTATCGACACCGCTTTCCTTTGTTAATTTTCTGATTGATGGTGCGTCGCCTTTTTCATTGAATTCCTTTTGCATATATTTGATGACAAGCCAGTGACGATCTGTTAGATTATCGATCCCTTCCTCCTTTGCCAACTCTTTTGCCGTCTCTTCGTTCCAATCCGAGCGTTTTGCCAGATGTCCATCTGCATCAAACTCGATTGTTTTTCCTGCTATTACTTTTGTTGCCATATAATCTCCTTTTATTTTATTCTTTTATTGGATTTACCAAGCTTTTCAAAAATCTTATTGCGAAAGCCAAGCCGCGTTTTGCTTCTGGCGTGTTCAGTTCTTTTAAAAGCGAAAGAAGAGAAACATCTTCTTTCACTTCGATATCCATTCTCTTATAAACAGAAAGCGCGTTGTTGATTGTATGAAGCATATCCGGTTGAGTCAGACTTTTAACTGTGTTGATAATCGTGACGATATTATCACCGAGATGCTTCACATCTTCAGGCGTGAAGGATGTTACAACTCTATCTGCGACTTTCCCCAATTCTTTCATGAAGGTAAAGTAACCTTTACGGTCGAACTCGTCTAATTTATTCATAAAGTCTATAAACGATTCTCGCGCCAACGGAGCTGCATCTTGAAGAAAATCTCTGATGCTTTCGAGCTGTTCGAATGTTTTTGTCAGCGTTCCAACATTGCGAAGGATTTTCTTTCCCAAAAATAAAACATCGCCCGTGTTCAGATAATCATGCACATCCTCTAATTCTACAACCGCTGTTTGATAAACGTCTTTGCCAACGCGCATAAGATCGTCTTTCAAGTCATCCATCTCGCGACGATGACGCTTTTGGAGGTCTATCTCTTCAAGAATTAAATCTAATTTCATATTGATTACATCGATTTTAAGCTGTAAACTTTCTTCATTCATTTTATAACCTCTTACCAGCCATTGACATGTTGGATTCGATGGGCAGTTCTAATCCCTTTAACAGGAAATTCCAATACATCCACCTGAACATAATCTTGCCGTAATGATTCATCTTTGTTTCTTCAAGAAGAGAGAATGGTCCGACACCGGGCAGCGGAAATTTGCCGGGCAGCGGTTCGGTATCGTAATTGAAGTCGATCAGTATACCTTTTCCAAAACCCGATTCGATGAAACAGTTAGCGTGCCCGTCGAATTTTTCCTGCGGCTCTCTGCCATCGATGATATTCATAAAATTCTCGAACAAAATATCTGATTGGAAGTGAGCAACTGAACCTGCCTTCGAGCTTGGTAAATCGGTCGCATCGCCGATGACAAAGATATTGTCATGATTCTTTGCCCGGAGTGTCTCTTTGTCGGTCGGAACGAAATTCAATTCATCTCCCATACCGCTTCTAGCGATAACCTCGTCGCCCATATTCGTCGGGATGGTTACGAGGACGTCAAACGGAATTTCATTTTCATCCCAGGAAACTATTTTTTTAGTTTCATTATCGACCCGAGCAATGTTGAACTCGGTGGTTTGATGGATATTCTTTTTATCAAGGAAGTCGCCGAGTATCGCCGATGCCCGCGGTTTTGTAAATGCACCTGGAAGTGGAGTGACGAAATGAATATCGACATTATTCCTGATTCCTTTTTCCGTAAAATACCAATCGGCAAGGAATGCAAACTCGAGAGGTGCTACCGGACACTTAATCGGCATTTCGGTTATGTTGATAACGAGCTTGCCGCCCTGCCAGCGTTTGAAAAATTCCCGCAGAGCACAAGCCCCTTCGATGGTATAAAAGTCGAATATATTTTTCCGCCACAATTCGCCAGTCATTCCTTCGGTTTGATCGGGATTAATTTTTGCACCGGTTGCAATTATCAGGTAATCGTATGGCAGTACAGCGTTGTTAGCAAGAAGAACGCGATTGTTTTCTGGCTCGATCTTTTGAATTTCGGATACCACAACGTTTGTACTTGCGGGAAAGAAATCTCTTTTCGGTTTTATGACATCTTTCTTCGTGTAAATATCGAACGGGATAAATAAAAATCCGGGTTGGTAGTAGTGTGTTTCATGCTGATCGACGATCGTTATCTGCCATTCATGTTTATCGAGTGCGCCGCTGAATTTGTTCAACATCATCGTGCCGGCTGTTCCGGCGCCAAGTATGAGTAGTTTTTTCATAATTCTTTTTGAGATTTTGGTTTCCTAATTTTTATTTGTTGCTGTGATGATACTATTCTTTATGCTATTGCAATCCATAGCTTTTTTATACACTTTGCACAACCTACAATCCTTTTTTTCACATACATTATTTTTGTGATTATATGTCCAGCATCCCACTTGGTGACTTTTAAAAGCATTGCAATGTTCCCGATCTTTTTGGGTGCAAGGAAGAATTTCCCAGCAAGGTATTAAAGCATGGATACGTTGAATGCCTGCTATTCCGATTTTATCTTCGTTAATTGCCTTTCGAATACAACGCAACCTTTCGATATCCGATTGAGAGTAAAGACGATGACTTGATTCTTTTTGGAATGGCAATATAAGTCCGGCACGCTCATACATCCTCAAAGTGTGAACAGAAATACCCAACAACTTCGCTGCTGTGCTGATGGTATAGAGTGGAATTTCTTCGTTTGCTACGTTTTCTGCAGTTTCTTCTCTCATAATTGGTATTTATAAATATCAATTATTATGCCAGAGATAAATGTTAGATTTTGGTTGAAAAGATGAAAAACTGGAAAGATTTTAGACGTTGATTTTCAAAAATGAAAATTGAAGATAGTATCTTGTTTCAAGATTGATTTGTTTTTAGAATCCTTTGGTATACCAATTCTCAAGGAAAAACTTACATATTCTTTGAAGATATAAATAGAACAATTTTTGTTTACTAAATGATTAGATATAAAACTTGAAAGGTAATGGGGCAGTATCCTTTTCAATTGGACCTGCCGTTAATATATCTCCGATCTTTTGAGCAAACTGTAAGGTGATTGGCACAGCATCTGCAAAGTGACAACTATTATAATTCAATTTAGTAAGGGCCAAAATATCTTTCATTATTGTTAACAAATCAGAATCACCCTTGCAAATATCAATCTCTAACGGGTAGGGAATACCTTGATAAGGATAGGTTTTTAGTTTAGGTATAAAACCCGTACTCCACAAATATCCTTTCTTATAATTTTCAATTAATGCCATTTCACGCAGAACTGGAAATCTCCCTGAACGGAATAATTTGAAATTGCCTTGCCTGATTCTAATCCCAACGATCTTGATTCCACTCTGTGCGATATTTGAAAAACCTCGCCATTCTTC
Source organism: uncultured Chlorobiaceae bacterium (assembly GCA_964471945.1). Lineage (GTDB taxonomy): Bacteria > Bacteroidota > Ignavibacteria > UBA10030 > SZUA-254 > JASEHD01. Next base: position 19,638 of record CAYYIJ010000002.1, on the reverse strand, counting down.
CTCGTTCAAATAAGTTCTACCATGTAGGAATATTTCTTTTGGATTAGTGTTGTTTCCAAATAAATCTTTATAAGCAGCAACAGCTCTATGAATTATTTCTTTTGCAGCATTGTAATCAAGATGATAATCCTCGCCTTCGGGTGATTTCCAGGGACCTACAGCTCCTTTAAACACCACCCCATCTCCCGAATCGAGAAACATTTGAGCCGCACAACATGCTGATCGTTTATCCGTTTCGCCCTCTAATTTTTTAAATACCATACCAAGATAACAAACACCTTCTCTGATTCCCTTAAGTTTCCAGGGTTTTCCACCTGCTTTGTAAAAAATTGCTGAGAGCAAATTCCATGCGACTTGAGAATCAGGTTCAAGATCTCGTTCAGGATTTCCCCATTTATCTAAGAAGTCTTGTTGTGTCAATGTAGATTCTCTAATAATCTGTACAGGATCTTTAATATTATTAAGAATCAAACGAGCTTTAAGCTGGCGACGAAAATCATTATCGAAATTATATGCGAAGTAGTCCTGTTCTTGTCCGTTAAAAATAAATTCTTGTCCACCTCTTGTTAGCTTCGCTATTTCCTTTCTTTTCTTTATTGCATCCCTGCTCACTATTTTCAGTGGATCATCTATAGTAGACTTAGGTCTGCATTCTTTAAATACTGATTCTGGTGATATTGCAAACCAAATGTTGATTCCTTCATCAGCTCTCTTGTAAAACTCTCTAATTGGTTCTTCAAAAAGGTCAACTGCTTTGTAAACTCTTTGAAAAGCATCATCGTCTTTTAATATTTGTTTAAGTATTTCGGCATCGACGATTTTTGTTGTGATTGCTTCGTCAGCAAATGGAATTCTGAATATTTCTTCAAAACCTGGGAATGGTATCCAAAGTATTCTTTTAGAAACTTCATTATGAGCAAGCAAACTCTTAGTGGTTTTTAGCCATCTGTAGAATCTATTGATACCTGCTTCAGTTCCAATTAGACCATAATTGATTCCAAAGGGAGAATTTTCTTTAAGCGGGCCAAATAATGATAAACCATCTCTTGGATCTTCCAAAGCCTGGTTGTGTCCAAATATTAATTCAGGTTCTTCGAGTTTGATTAGCTCAGCCATCAGTATCTGCGTCCTCTATTTCCGATTGTTCTGCTGGTTCTTCGTAACTTACTGGGCAGGTGTATAAAGTGGATTCCTTTGAAATTGTTAGATTATTATTTGCTCCGAGTCCAAATCTTATATCTGAATTGTCTTCTGCTAGGTGTACCATTGATGCCTTTAACTTATCTCTCCATTTGTCATTCCTCCACGATTTGTAAACTCCTTTTGGTGCAGGACTGAACCCTTTTTTATTTTGAACCAATACATGAGATTGTACCAAATAATGAAGTTGTGGCTCCATCATAAATCGTACTCGCAAAGCCCAGTACCATTTCTCAGTCCCAAATTTTCCCCACAATTTTATTCTCGGATCCAGCTCACCACTATTTCTGTATTTTATCCTTCCATTATTAAGTAATTCTTCGTGGAAATAGTAGCAGCAACCTTTTGATTTTGCGAGGGTGAAACTTCGAAGTCCTTTATTAACCATCCCTTTTTCAAATGTCTGATTTGAAAGTCTTGTTAAGTAATAGAGACCTGTCTTTGAGTTTTCTATAAGCTCATCTTCGCCATGTATAATATCTAATGTTGAAAGGGGAATTGATTCAATAATTCTAGATATTATCCGAGGTTTCTCATCCACAAAGTGAGCAAAAATTGTTGTAGGGTAGTGATGTATCGAAAATCTATTTGAAGAAAGGTTTTCTGGCGTTTCAAGAATCTTTCTTGACTCCGTACCGTATCTTTTCCACCATTCGTTGACAGCTTGAGGATTGAATGAAAGATTCTTGGGAATTCCTTGTTCATTTAACATCTTTAACAAATCCGACAGACCTTTTGCCCAACCGGATTCAAATGAGAGGCTTTGAATTTCTTGAAGTCTATAATCAACTTGATCCCGAACGATACTATCTATCTTAAGAGGTACAATGAAATTGCTGATATTTTCTCGCCTCATTATCTTTCTTGCAGTTTCAAGTTCGCCAAGAGGATCGGGTTTTGTATTTGATGATCTCGAAAGAACAAATAGAAATTTACATGTTCTTCTTTGCAATGCTTCATTTATTTCTCTTGGCCAATTTTCTCCCCCAAGTAATTTTGTCAAATCACACCAAACGCCAAAACCTTCTTTGGCTAATTGTAATGCAAGCCACTTTGTAAATTCAAAGTCTTCCCAAGCGTGGCTGATAAATATCATATTTCTTTCTTTCATCTCTGACATCTGGTCATTTCACTTTATCTGAATTCCCTCAGCATCCATCCGTCGCACTATTACTTCATCTGATATGAAAAACTTCTTTGCAAGTTTCGGCGAAACGAGTTCTTTAATAACAGGTATTTCCAAATTCGGCGCAATGGCTTTTGCTTTTTCAATCAAGGGTTGTAATTCTCTCAACGCCTGAATCAACAACTCAGGGGGAACCAACAGTCTTCCAGCAAATTCCCGCGCCTGATATTCTGCGCGTCCCCAAAAAACATCGGGCAAAGCTCGTTGAATTTCTTTCCATTCATCTATTGAACTTGGTCTGAGTTGTCGAATTATGTTTGCATGAAGAGCGAAATGACCGATTTCGTGTGCTATCGAAAAACGAATTCTGATGTCAGGAGCAGCGGGGTCGTACGAAATTTCTTTTAGATCACCTGAAAGATATGCTTCTGTATGAGCTTTGTAACGGAGATCAGGAATCGGAATAATCAAAATTTTTAAATCTCTCTCGGCAATCAGTTCAACATCGATAGGAATTTTATCACCCCAATATTTTTTCCTGAATTCGTCTGCCTTCTTCCGTATCTCATCATCCCAAAGGAACGGTATTTGTAATCCCGATATGTCGGCTCCCAATTTTTTTACCTCTGCTTTAAAAGAGTTATCAGATTATCTAATTCTTCTTCAGTCGGTTTTTCGCCCCGGACTGTTCTAAAAAATACTGGAAGAGCGGCTAATACATTTTTATCTTCATAAACATCGTCCGGAATCTTTTGTTGAGAAAGGGAAGCAAGATCAAAAAATATGTACCAATCTGTTTCACCTTTCTTCAATTTTAACAACTTAGCCAGCGATTCAAGGAACTCCCGGTTCGAAGGTGCAGGAAGTATTCCACGTTCAATTTTGCTCCAGTTACTTGAGTCTACCTCTGCCTTTATACAGAACTCTCTAAGACCAAGCTCGGCTTCAATACGTTTTTTTCTAACAAATTCACCAAAAGTCATACTTGTAACTCCTTATACTGTGGTATATAATATACCACACATTTTTAAGAATATCAAGTGTTTCAAATTTTCTTAGTAACCGCAGACTTTTGAGCCGTGGGTTTATCTACTTAAAGCGGGATTTCTGTGTTTCCTGAGACACGCACCCGTAAAGGGTGCGGCTACCACGTTTGGCTGAATCTTTGCGGCGGGCTGTAGTAGCCGATCAACAGATCGGCGAACAAGGTATTCTACGAACGACGGTCGGTGACCGTCTACTACACGGGTGCCACAGAAATACAAAGGGCGTGAAACCGATTACCCTCTGACTTGAGGCACGTGGATGCCCGCACACAAAGGATACACCAGCCACGCCCCTTTCGGGGCGTATGCTGGCTCCATCTTGCATGCATAAAAATTTCCACGTTTTCAAGCCAAGACAGCAGCCGAAGCTACGCTAATATTTTAGTTATGAATTATGAGTTTTGAGTTATTAGTCGTTATTGATTAATAATTTATTGTTTCGTGCTAAGTCTAATTAAATTTCTGTTTAAAAAGGTAAAAAAAATGTTCTTCACTTGCAACATGATAAAATATTTAAAAATTCTCGAAGTTATCTTTGTTTCCTCCTCGCCTCGGCTGTGAATTAAGTCAACACTAAGCGCACTGAATTACAGAGATGCAATCAACAGTTTTATTGCCGCAATTAATAGAACAATTCCGAGTAATCTTCTGAGTGTTTGATGTAAAAATTTCTTCGCACCCCAAATCGACCCGACAAATCCGCCCACTATCGCCGCAGCCATGAAAGGCAAAAAATTACCTGTTGAAAATCTGTCATCTATAATCCTTCCACCAATTCCTGAAATGGAATTCATCACTATAAATAATGCCGAAGTTGCGGCTGTGAATTTTGGATTTGCCCATTTCATTAGAAGAATTATCGGACTTAGGAATATTCCTCCACCAACCCCGACAATTCCGGAGATAAAACCAATCGCTCCACCAACAGGTAGTGCAACTGCCATTCGTGTATGTTTGTAAGTTGGTTCGACTATTGTTTTAGATTCCAATTTAATCATTAAACGAAGTGCTGCGGTAATAAGCGCCATGGCGAGCAAGAAACTGTAATAATATTTTGGGATATTCAGCATGCCGCCGATAAATGAGAGCGGAATTGAAGTTAACAAAAACGGTAATGTAAGTTTTGGAGAAAAATATCCTAAACGATAATAAGAGTAAAACGCAATCCCGGCTACTGTTACATTTATGAGCAACGCGGTTGATGCCATTTCATCCGGTTTAAAAGTAAATAAGGATAACACCGCCAAATATCCAGATGCACCGCCGTGCCCCACTGAAGAGTAGAGCAAAGCGATAATAAAAAATATAAACGAAATTAAGATTATTATTGAGAAATCCATGAGAGTAATAATATAAAGACTTCTGAATTATTCTTTTTTGTCATGTTGAGCGATGCGAAACATCTCGATTCTAAAGAATTTATCAGATAATTTTTCTGGTGAAAATATCACACCGAACTGATACCGCTCTTATTGTTGAATTATCTCAACTAAAATTATTCGCGTCGTCCCATTGTGGGTATTATGTTTTTTGCAATGGAGATGTGTCGATTCTTCACGATTATTTTATTGGAAGTGATTATTAAAGAATTTGTTTAAGAACATCAGTATCAACATTTCCACCACTAATAACAGCGGTAATTTTTTTTCCTTTTAATCCCAAAACATTTTTCATTACTGCGGCAGGAGCAACGGCGCCAGTCGGCTCGACAAGAATTTTCATCCTCTCAAGAAAGAATTTTATCATTGGGTAAATGTCTTCATCTTTGATGGTGATAACATCATCAACATAATTCATGATGATTTCGAAATTGAGCTTGCCAACTGATAGAGTTCTCATGCCATCTGCAATCGTGTTGGCTGCTCGAAGTTTAATCAGTTTCTTTGCTCGGAATGATTGATAACAATCGTTAGCACCGTCAGTTTCAACCCCTATTACTTTAATGCTTGGACAAAGATGCTTAGCGGCAATTGCACATCCTGAGATTAAGCCCCCGCCGCCAATAGGGACAAAAAGATAATTAAGCTCTTTTATATCTTGAAAAATTTCCAATCCGACCGTTCCTTGTCCAGCAATAAGTTTTTCGTCATCGTAAGGATGGATGAGCATGTAGCCGTGTTTGTTAATTAGCTCTTGTGTTGTTTTTTCCCGTTCGTCCGTTGATACATCACAAAAAACGACCTCCGATCCATATCCTTTTGTTGCTTCTACTTTGCTGACCACGGAATTGTGGGGCATTATGATAACTGCTTTCACACCAAAGATTTTACTCGCAAGCGCCACACCTTGAGCATGGTTACCAGATGAGTGTGCAATCACACCCCGCTTTCTTTCTTCGGCACTTAGCGAAGCTATCTTGCTATATGCACCGCGAAATTTAAATGCGCCAACTCGCTGAAAGTTTTCTGCTTTAAAATAAATTTCGTTGGTGGCAAGTTCATTAAAAGACCGCGATGATAAAAGAGGTGTTTTATGAACAACGAGTTTTAAGGCTTCATACGCTCGCTCTATATCTGAAAATGTTGTCATAAGGCATTAGAATAGTTCACGCAAAGACTCAGAGGGGAAAAATATATTTGCGTATCTTTGAGAGCTTTGCGTGAAATTTTTATTTCCGTTCCCACAGAAACAAGCGGCAGCCATCGGGAGTTGTGAACATGGCAAACCAACCCATGTCGGCAACGGGAGTTTTTTTGACAATCACAGAGCCGCCCAATCTTTTGATTTTCTTCAATGTTGCATTGATCTCTTTAACTTCAATATAAACATTAACCTGTCCATCCTTCGGCATCTTCTTGACTTTGAAAAATCCTCCGTTCGGTTTCATGCCTGCACGAAAAAGAACATACTCCATTTCAGGTACCTCCTGGAATTTCCAGTTGAATACACTGCCGAAGAATTTTTTTGCTGTCTTAAAATCTCTGGTTGGTATTTCGATGTGACCAAAATGATTCATACAATAATCCTTTCTTATATTGTTAGTACTATTTTCCCAAAAATCTTTCTATCTTCTAATCGCTTGTGCGCCTCCACCGCTTTATCTAAAGGAAACACCGAGTCGATAACCGGTTGCATTTGAACTGCACCTACACCTTTCTTGAAAAAATTCAGCACTTCTATCATTTCTCGCTTTGTTCCCATGAATGAGCCATAGAGCGAAAGATGTTTGGCATATATATATCGTAAATCAATCTTGCCAACATAGTCCGAAGTTGCACCACATGTAACAAGTCGGCCGCCTTTGGCAAGTGTGAGAATACTTTTCTGGAAAATTTCACCGCCTGTATGTTCGAATACAATATCAACACCTCGTTTATCGGTGATTCGTTTTACTTCTTCTACAAAATCATTTTCTTTATAATTTATTCCATCATCAACACCAAGCTCTCTTGCTTTATTCAACTTTTCAATTGAACTAGCAGTAGTAATCACGTGCGCACCAAAAAGTTTTGCAATCTGAATTCCGGCAGAGCCAACACCGCTGCCTGCCGCATGAACGAGAACTGTTTCGCCAGGTTTTATTCTCGCTACTCCAACTAGCATATGCCATGCCGTTAAAAAGACAAGCGGTATCGCAGCTGCTTGATTGAAATCCAATCCATCCGGTATTGGTAGAACATTATCGGCGGGAAGCTTTACAAACTCAGCGTATGTTCCATCCTCCTTCGTGCCAAGTACATGGTATGTGCGGCAAAGATTATCTGTTCCACCCAAACACATCTCGCAATAGCCGCATGAGATACCGGGTGAGATTAATACTTTATCTCCAACTTTGAAAAAATCTACAGCCGAACCAACTTCTGCAATTATCCCAGATCCGTCTGAACCGAGAATGTGAGGCAGCGGAATATTTTTTTCTCTTGAACCGCTCCGCACCCATATGTCGAGGTGGTTTAATGCTGCGGCTTTCATCTGGAGCAGTATATTGTTTGGACCTATACGCGGCTTGGGTACATCCTCTAATCGTAAAACTTCTGTATCACCGAAGTTATGAAATCTAATTGCTTTCATATTCATGTATCCGTTATCTTTCAAATATTTGAAAAGATACAGAAATATAATTCAGATTCAAAATCGTCTGCACATTGAAAATTTTATTGGTAATACCCTCACAGCCTTCGCTCGCCGCTCTCAGTTTGCTTCTCATAGCACATTTCACTAACTTCACATATTCAAAATATCGTTTCAGGTATCTTTATAAATCGACAGGAGTATTCATGGAATTAACAAAAAGTTTACAAAAGCTGCGAACAGAATTTCATCCAATGTTTTGGGTGGCAAACGGAATGGAATTATTCGAGAGACTCGCTTATTATGGTCAAGCAACCGTGTTAAGTGTGTTCTTGCGGGATCATCTCCATTTCGATGAATTTCAGGCGGGTAAGCTTTCGTCCATCTTTGGTGGGTTAATTTATTTCCTCCCTATATTTGCGGGTGCGCTTGCAGATAAATATGGCTTCCGCAAATCTTTTACATTTGCTTTCTTCATTCTTGCCATAGGTTATTTCCTGATTGGCGCTACAGGTATGCCTCCGTTTTCCGAGTTGGTTGCAAAGGAACATTTATTCTGGACTCTTGTAGCCGTTTTAGTGTTTACAGCGATAGGAGGCTCATTCATTAAACCTGCAGTTCTAGGAACCGTTTCTAAAACAACAACTCTCCAATCAAAATCATTGGGTTATGCAATTTATTATATGCTTGTTAACATAGGCGGCGCTGTTGGACCAGCAATTGCCTTTTTAGTTCGTGATAATATCGGTATCAGCTATGTGTATCTTGTCTCTGCAGTTTCGTGTGCATTGATGTTTATCAGCACACTGATTTTCTATAAGGAGCCGGGGGGCACCGAAGATGCACCCGGCGGACTGTTGTCGGAAAAAGTTTCAAATCTTTTCTATGTTCTTACCAACTTCCGTTTCATGCTATTCCTCATGATATTTTCTCTATATTGGATAATGTTCTGGCAAATATTTATAATCATACCATATTTTATTAGAGACTTCATCTCCGCCGACGCACCGTTCGAATTAGTTGAGTCAACTGGTGCGTGGAGTATAATCTTTCTTCAGGTCTTGGTCAACCGACTGACAAGTAAGCTTTCTCCGATCACAGCGATAACAGTAGGTTTTGCACTCTCGGCAATAACCTGGTTAATCATTTTTACCAATCCAACTCTTTGGATAATAGTACCGGCACTCGTCATTTTTGCAATCGGTGAGATGACACAAGCACCTCGATATTACGAGTACATAGCCAATCTTGCACCCAAGGGGCAAATCGGACTTTTTCAAGGATATGCATTTTTACCAATTGCAATGGGTTGGGTTTTTGGTGGAACGTTTGGCGGTTATATCTATAAAACATTTGCAAAAGAAGCCAATAATCCCGATGTTATCTGGCTCATACTGGCAGCTGTCGGGGCATTAGCAGCTTTATTTATGTTGATTTATAATAAGGTTGTTGCTCACGAAAAAACTGCTTCGGCGGCAACAAGAAATTAAATTAGGTCCTCCACTTGATTGTGCAGCCTATAGAATATGTTTCCAGAATTTTAACATCTTTTCCAGAAAGCAGAGCGTCTATTGCATCGCGTAGATAATTTTCTTTAACTGCTTTCGGATTGTTCCAATTGTCGTCCATTTTACCGCTGTATCGTAGTTTTCTCTTTTCATCGAACACGAAGAACTGCGGTGTATGCGTAGCACCGAATGCATCTGCCACTATTTGATCTTCATCCCGAAGATATGTAAAGTTGAATCCTTTCTCTTTTGCTCTACTTACCATTACCTCGAATTTATCTTCAGGATAATTTTTATCATCATTAGAATTATCAGTAAAATCAGATAAAGAATATTATATAATTATTCCTTTCATTAATTTGTGCAATTTTGGTTTCATTTTTTTATCCATTCATTAAAGAGCTTCTTAAGATCCGTTTCACTCAACGAAGATACTCTCCGGTACGTTTGCCGCTGACGAAATACCTCATATAAAGAAACTGCGCAGGCAACTGAAACGTTCAAACTTTGAATCATTCCTATCATTGGAATCTGATAATTTTCATCTGCTAACTTTGCCGCTTCGGTAGAAACGCCACGGTGTTCGTTCCCGAACACTAAGGCGACTTTTGTTGTTAGGTCAAGCTCATAAAGTGATTTCGATTTTTTCCCAAGATGGGTAGCGTAAATAGCAAATCCCTCATTGTGCAGTTTATCGTAGCACTCTTTTATGGATTTAAAATTTCTTCTATCGACCCACTTTAACGCACTTGCAGAGCTTTTTTTCACAAGCTTTGGAAACTCCTCATTTACATAAAGAAGCTGAACTTCTAAAATACCAACTGCATCCACTGAGCGGAGAATTGCACTCACATTGTGCGGATCATGTATATCTTCAATCACAACTGTTAGATCAGTCTGTCGGTTTTTCAAAACATTAAGAATTTTTTCTTTTCTTTTCTCGGTCATACTGCAATAATATTTTTTTCTTACACTTCTTTGATTTGCAAGACTGCAATTGCAACAACGACTAAAACTGCCCCAACCATTTGAATTGGTGTAAGTAATTCATTGATTATGAAAAATGCAGAAACGATCGCCACTATCGGTTCGAATGTTGCTGTAATGATAGCGCGAGTAGCCGTTAGAAAGCGCATTCCAAAGAAATATAATGAATGCGGAATCAAGATCGAGATCGTAGCAAACCCAAAAAAGGTTAGCCATATATCGTTTGAATAATTCGCCGTAAAAATTTTCCCAGGTGGGTTGATTAATAACCAGAAGAATGACGCAGATAGAAATGCGTAAATTAAACATGTCCATACATTATACCGCTTTAGTAATCGCCGAAGCAAAACGTTTGTGAAAGCCCAACAAAACGCAGAAGCAAGTCCTGTTAATAAACCGAGTTGATTAATGGAGAGAAATGAAAAATCTCTTCCAGCTACTGCAAGATAGCAGCCCGCCAAGGAAACCAGCCCAGCGGAAATTTTTACTGCCGTAACTTTTTCTTCTCTTGAATAAGCGGCGTACATCAACACGAGTAATGGTGCAAGATATTGCAGAAGGATGGCGGTTGCGACATTGGTTAAATTAATGGTAAAATAATATGTAAAATTTGAGCCAGCCAAGCCAAGAATACCCAAAAGAGCAAACTGAAATAAATCTTTTAGTTGTATTCTTAAGAGATGCCGTTTGAAGATGAGGAAGAATAAAAACATTACTATGCAAGATAATGTCATTCTCATTTGAACCAGAACAAGTGTATCAAGGTTCTGGATAAAAAGGATTTTCGCAATCGTAGCCGAGATACCCCAAAATGTGGTCGCACCTAAAATATATACATAACCCTTCAGTTCTTTCATTAATCCGGCTGAGGTTCTTCCGGTGGAGCAGATTTTTCTTCACATTTCCGCTTGTAGAACTTGCTCATTTCATCATTCCCGATAAGCTCATAGAGATAGATAAGTCGCCGATAGAGAATCTGGGGATCGGTAACAACCGTACTACCTTGTTTTAAAAAATCAATGAGTAAATTAATCGGTGGAATTTTTAAATCATGTTCATAACAATCTGCTACGTTAAGGTACGGAGCGATGGCGTCTGGTTTTATTGCGGCTGCTTTTTTATAGTACTGTAAGGCAAGTTCATAATTATCATAAACCGAGTGCGTAACCTCGAAAATACTGGCGAGCCACATATAAACATCATAACTGAGATGAGAAAATTCCCTTGCAAGCTTTTCACCAAAAAGACATAGCTCTTCTGCTTTCAGAGAATTATTCCAGAACAGGAGTTTATAAAGCTCGATGTTATCAAGTTTCTGCTCCAGCGCTTGTTCGAATGCATCAAAGATTTCATTGAACTCTTTTGATGATTCGAACCGTTTTCGTATTTCGTCGGCCGTAAGTTTGGACATTTCAAAAAAAACTAATATTGCCAAAATAACAAACCATTTTATTAAAATCAAATGAAAAATTTGACATTAAGAAAATAATTACTTACTATTTTTTTAAAAAAAGGAAAAAGAAAATGGAAACACATCAACCCGATTTAGAGGAAAAACAGGAGATTTCATTGTTTTCTGAACGTATGGTCGATATTTTTTCCGCACCAGCGAAACTCTACACCGAAATAGCTATTGCACCAGTTCAGAATTCGTCATGGGTGGTACCTTATATTTTTGCACTTTGTGTCGCTCTTTTCAGCACAATTACAATTCTATCGGACCAGACATTACGGTCACAAGCTTTAAGCCCACAAATACAAGCCATTCAAGAGAGAGTTGATAAAGGCGAGATAACTCAAGAGCAAATGGATACAGCGACAGAATTTATGGAGTCAGGATCTATGATGCTAATTACAGGATCTATTTCAGCCCTTATCATGATAACGATAGCGGTTTTCGGTGTACCATTTATTTTTTGGTTTGTAGTAAAATTATTTTTTAAAGCGCAAGCAGATTATAAAAAATTACTTGAAATCTACGGGCTTTCCACGTTGATAGGCATCTTAGGTTCAATACTTACGGTTTTAATGATTTTTCTTTTCAACTCAATCCTCGCTTCACCCAGTGGTTCATTGATACTCATTGATAGCTTCGACCATAAGAATATGGCGCATAGATTTCTTGCATCGCTCAACTTTTTTACAATCTGGCAAATGGTTGTTCTGGGAATCGGTGTAGCAAAGGTTTCAAATAAATCAATTAATACTGGAATCGGAATTACAATGGGGCTATGGCTTACCTGGGTGATTATAACATTACTGCTTAATTTGTCATAAAACAATAAGTTACAGTGATAGAATATTTTCCCATTCGAACACTTCATTAAGTCTAAGGGTATCTTGAGAAATTGCTATCCCCTTTCCATCGATCTCTTTTACACCGATGAAGGTATGTAAATCCCCGACATCGACTAATTTCGGCGGCAGCTCTGAGTGTGAATCCACTTGATAAGAAATACCAAGATCGGCTTTTATTTTATTTCCATTTTTGTTTACTATAAAAACGTCTCGAATAATAACATCGTATGCGCGTTTACTGTTTACCGGCAGGTTTTCATAAGCTGCGGTATCAAAATTTTTATCATCACCTGTCGCTATTGCGTAAAGAGAAGAAAGTATACCAACAAAATTTAATCTACGTATAAGGTCTTTTTTAGGATCATCAATGAAGTGACCTGATTCTACAAGGAGCGTGCTTGTCCCCCACTTTTGCATGTTGTCCCCAAATGCTCGCGGTTCAAAGTTATCGTCGTACTTTGTGACTTTATTTGGAATTAATAGATTCATTGTCTCGGCAAATAAAGATGCAAGCTGTTTCGAGCGGAGTCTTGCTTCACTATCTGTCTTTTCATGGTCAGTTGATGGTGCAAGAAGACCAATTGCTGCAAGCTCGTTTGTTGAGCCAACTGTGCTTAGCTCTTGGTCGTGAAGGTTAAACCCAAACTTCGGTTTAAATTCTTTATGCATTTGTTTCAGAATACGTGCTTCTGGTGTAACAAGTGCAAGTGCATCGCGATTCATATCTATACCTTGAGCTGTTCGACGTTGAAAGCGTACTGCTCCGTCTGGATTTAGCATCGGAAGGAAAAGCAATTTTATAGAGGAAAGAATTTTATCTGTTACAGCATTATCTTTGGAGAGTAATAAACAATTGAGAATATCGCAAAGCGCCATCGTTGCTGTTGATTCATCACCGTGCATCTGAGACCAAAGTAAAACGATAGTTTCTCCCCTTCCCACTTCAACAAACTGAATCGGACGACCCTCGAATGATAAACCTGCATTATATATTCCAAACCGATTATCGGAATCCACCACTAATTTATTAATAATCGAATAGACTACATCCGGCGAGAAAGATCGATTCTGAAAATTGTTTATCCTAAATGTTTCATACTCTGAAAAAATAGTTTTAGCGTAACAAAATATTTCATCTTTTGCCATGTGATAAATATAATAAATTCTTGCTTCCCTACAACAATCTTCGTATATTTTTCATAATAAATTTGTCAATAATTATGCCCGCTTGGGCTTTTTTTATCTGGTTGAAATATGGAAAAAGTTAATTTCAAGATTGACGATGCTCAGCATCCTGTAAAAGAAACTATCCCAACCGTACTACCCGTACTGGCACTGCGAGATGTAGTAGTTTATCCGTACATGATCTATCCCGTGCTTCTAGGAAGGGACACATCGCTGCGCGCTGCAACACATGCCATCGAGCGGGATAAGTTTGTATTCCTATCTGCCCAAAAAAATCCCGCTATCGAAGAACCAACGGCAGACGATATTTACAGACAAGGAACAATCTGTAAGATTATCCAGATTATGAAACTGCCTAACGGTTTAATGAAGATAATAGTTGATGGAATTATTCAAGGCTCAATTACATCTTTTTCACGATACGAACCGTTTCTTGAAGCGGTTGTTCAAATAAATGATACCCGGGTGGAATCTTCGCCAGAAATTGAAGCGCTGATTCGTCAGACATCGATGCTTTTCACTGAGTATATTAATCTTAATAGAAATATACCTCAGGATACCCTCACGGCGTTTGAAGAGCTCACTGATCCTCAGCGAAAACTATTTTATATCGCATCAAACATTACGCAAACCGTTGAAACAAAACATAAAATTCTACAATATTTAACAACCAAAGACCAATACTTCGAGCTCGCCCGAATTCTTTCATCGGAGGTTGATATACTTCGCATAGAACGTGACCTTGATTCAAAGCTTCATGAAAGTATCCAGAAATCACAGAAAAAATTTCTCCTCCAGGAACAAGTCCGTATACTCCAAGACGAGCTTGGCTCTGAGGAAGTGCTTTCACCTGAACTCATTAAACTCAGTGAACAAATCGAGCAAGCAAAGATGCCAAAGGATGTATTGGAAAAAGCGCTTGAAGAATTCAACAAGTTAAAGAAAACTCCTTCCATGTCACCAGAATTTGGTGTGAGCCGAAATTATATAGATTGGCTGATTAGCGTGCCATGGCAGAAACGAACTAAAGACAACTTAGATGTACAACATGTTCAGGAAATTTTGGACGAGGATCATTTTGGATTAGAAAAACCGAAAGAACGTATTCTCGAACATATCGCTGTTTTGAATTTAGTGAAGGAAATGAAAGGTCAGATTCTTTGCTTTGTCGGACCACCGGGAGTTGGGAAAACATCTCTCGGCAAATCGATAGCACGTGCATTGGGCAGAAATTTTGTTCGAATCTCACTTGGCGGTGTCCGAGATGAGGCAGAAATACGAGGTCATCGGCGAACATACATCGGATCTATGCCCGGTAAAATCATTCAATCAATGAAACGTGCCAGTGTGATTAATCCGCTTATTCTTATGGATGAAGTTGATAAAATGAGCATGGATTTCCGCGGCGATCCTTCTTCCGCACTGCTTGAAGTCCTCGATCCGGAACAGAATGTTACGTTCAGCGATCATTATCTCGACGTTGATTACGATCTGTCTCATGTTATGTTCATTACAACTGCAAATGTCCGTTACAACATCCCTGTTCCGTTGCAGGATAGGATGGAAATAATTGAATTACCGGGTTATTTAGAGTACGACAAATGTGAAATCGCAAAACGTCATATACTCCCGAAGCAACTCAAGGAACACGGATTGAATTCAAAAGAAGTAAAGTTTGCTGATGCAGCAATAATCAAAATCATCCAGCAGTATACAAGAGAAGCAGGTGTAAGAAATCTCGAACGGGAGATCGCATCAGTATGTAGAAAGGTTGCAAAAGAAATCGTGCTGAATAAACGAATGTATAATAAAAGTCGGAAAACTATCCCTCTAACAGTAGATGAAGAAAAAACAGAGAAATACTTAGGTGTGCCTAAGTACAGAAAGAAACTGACAAATGAGGTAAAACGGATCGGGTCGGTCGTTGGTTTAGCGTGGACAAGTGTTGGTGGTGAAATTCTCAATGTCGATGTAACAATAATGGACGGCTCTGAAAAACTTACACTTACCGGTCAACTTGGAGAAGTTATGAAAGAATCAGGTCAAGCTGCACTTAGCTATATTCGTTCCAATGCAAAGACTCTTCACATCCCAAGAAATTTTTATCGAAAAAAAGAAATCCACATTCACCTCCCCGAAGGGGCTATACCAAAAGATGGTCCATCGGCTGGACTCACGATGGCAATGGCAATTATTTCAGCTGCCTCTCAAAAATCTGCGCGAAACGATGTAGCAATGACTGGCGAAATAACATTGCGTGGAAACGTTATCGCTATTGGTGGATTGAACGAAAAACTACTTGCTGCTCAGCGAAGCGGTATAAAAACAGTAATAATTCCGAAAGAAAATGAAAAAGATCTGGTTGAAATTCCCAAAAAAGTTAAGGAAGGTTTAAAAATCGTACCCGTTGAAAAGATTGCAGATGCGATGAAATGGGTATTCGAGAAAAAAAATCATAAAGAGAGTTGAATCTCTCGCAAGATTGGAGTATATTAATAACACTTTATGACGTATCTCGTTACTGCCCGGAAATGGAGACCGATGGTGTTCAATGACATCATTGGCCAATCGCACATTGCTACAACTCTTAGAAATGCTATTGCCACCAATAGATTATCGCATGCTTACATTTTCAGCGGACCGCGTGGCGTTGGGAAAACAACCACCGCACGTATTCTTGCAAAAGCAATCAATTGCTTGCATCCGAACAATCTCAATCCCGATAACGAATGTGACCTCTGCAAAGAAATAACTGAAGGTCGGAGCGTAAATGTCTTCGAAATTGATGGTGCTTCCAATCGTGGTGTTGACGAAATTCGGAACC
Source organism: uncultured Chlorobiaceae bacterium (assembly GCA_964471945.1). Classification (GTDB taxonomy): domain Bacteria; phylum Bacteroidota; class Ignavibacteria; order UBA10030; family SZUA-254; genus JASEHD01. The sequence continues at coordinate 3,453 of CAYYIJ010000002.1, read as the reverse complement.
TACGCGAGAGTGTACGATACGGACCTGCAAAGGGAAAATACAAGGTCTATATCATCGATGAAGTGCATATGTTGACTAAAGAAGCATTTAATGCTCTGCTAAAGACACTTGAAGAACCACCTGCCCACATCATGTTCATTTTCGCAACAACCGAGATTCATAAGGTTCCACTGACAATTTTATCACGGTGTCAACGGTTTGATTTCCGAAGAAATTCAATTGATGAAATAACTTCACGCCTCCGCTTTATCGCAAGCGAAGAAAATATCTCGATTGATGAAGAATCGCTATTCATCATTGCTAAACGTGCTGATGGTTCTATGCGGGATGCTCAAAGTATTTTTGATCAAGTTATATCGTTCTGTGGGGAAGATATCAAATCTCAGCAGATACTTTCATTGCTCAATATTGTTGATCAGGATATTTATTTTCGCATAACGGAAATCATCAAATCAAAAAACGTTCAAGCGGGATTTCTGATTGTAGATGAAATCATTAATCGTGGATTCGACCTTAGAGAGTTCCTTGGTGGTTTAATGGAACACCTTCGAAACATACTCATTGCTTGTACGACAAAAACAACAACACTTATTGAATCTTCCGATATTTACCGAGAACGATACGGGAAAGAATCAACACTATTTACCGAGAATGATCTTCTTCGACTGATTAAAATCGCTAATGATACTGACTCTGCCGTCCGTTGGAGTAACCAGCCCCGTATCAAGTTAGAAATTGGCATAATACATATGATCAAACTCGACAGTAGTGTGGAGATTGCACAATTATTGGAACAGATAGATCAATTGAAAAAAAACGTAAATGGTTCAACCGAAAATACACAATCTTCTTCGCCCGAAATTAAAAATACAGAAACACCTATAAAAGGAAAGGTGAAAGCATCGCCACCTACCTTGCGTGCTGAACAAATTGTGGAGCCAAGCAATGCGTTCCGCGAAGTATCGACATCCTATCAGTATGTACAACAACCGCCAACTTCCCATAGCGGCGACATTTTAAAAAAATGGTCAATATTAATTCAGGAAGCGCGGCGTGACAGAATTCATTTAGGTACCATGCTGGGAGAAACATCTCTTCTTGAAATTAGTAACGATCGACTCTGTATCGGCTGTCCAGATGATTTTCACCTTGACGCGTTAAACTTAAATCGTAATCGCCAATACCTCCAAGAACTTGCAGAGAGAGTTTACGGCGGTAAGATGCAATTAGAAACGATTATTACAACAACTCCCGCCAACCCATTAGTTGAATCTGTTCCACAAACATTAAATCTAAATGAAAAGAGCCATTCAGAAATTAAACAACATCCTGTTATCTCGGCACTGATTAAGGAATTTGGTGTAAGAGAGGTAAAATAATAACATCTCACCGAAATGTCGGTGTAGCGCTTTTTATCAACACTCGAATTGAATTGTTTTCTACTTCGCCGTTAATTATAAACAAAAAGATTGAAAATATTTCCCTCTGCATCAGCAACCGTATATTGTAATCACTTCAAGGAATAAATTATAGAGACTTCTGAAAAATTATTTTATACTAATAAAAACTGTCACGCTGAGCTTGTAAGCCTTTGGCTTACTTGTCGAAGCGTGAAATTGTAGTAAATCGTCATGGTTCGACAGGCTCACCATGACTTTTATCTTATTTTTCAGAAGTCTCTTATACGAATAATTTGTTTTTATCCTACATTTTCTCAATATTTTATTTAGATGGAAAAAAAGTATTTACATAAGACTCTAATTTTCACATTGTTAAGTTTATTATTATCAGTGAATGGGTATAGTGCATCAACCGCAAAATACGGTGGTGAGTTTTTGGCTATCGGAGTTGGCGGACGGGCGCTCGGGCTTGGCGGTGCTTATACAGCTCTTGCAAGTGATATAACGGCTGGTTACTGGAATCCCGCCGGGCTTGCATCCCTGATGTATCCACAAATTTCCTTGATGCACGATGAACGTTTTGCAGGCTTAGTAAATTACGATTATGGTGCCGTTGCTATTCTTCTTGGCTCTGCAGCAACACTTGGATTCAGTGTAATCCGTCTTGGCGTCGATAACATCCCTAATACACAGCATGCTGGGATTGATACAAACGGAAATCCCCTGTCGCCAGATAATTGGCAAAACCTTTGGCGAATTGATCCAAACAGAATTACTTACTTCAATGCGGCAGATTGGGCATTTTACTTTTCTTATGCCAAGAAGCAAAGCGAAAGTTTTTCATACGGCGCTAATCTGAAAATCATCCGACGAGAATTAGCGGATGCTTCAGCTACGGGTTTAGGTTTTGACGTTGCCGCTCAATATCGGTTGAATGAACATATTATCTTCGGTGCAAACTTTCAGGATATTACGACAACTCTGGTTGCATGGAATACCGGAACCAACGAACTGATTACTCCCACTTTAAAATTTGGATCAGCTTATCTTATTGATGCTTTTAGTGGAAGATTTGCTCCAGCAATCGATTTTGACATACGTTTCGAGAATCGCAAAACCGCATCTCAAGCACATGTGGGTGCAATAAGTTTTGATTTTCATGGTGGTCTAGAATTCGATTTCAAAAATATTTTTGCCCTCCGTGCCGGATACAGTGAAATCGGATCGTTGAATTTCGGAGCTGGTATCCATCTTCCAAAATTTGATATTGATTACTCGTTTGCAAAGTTTAACAGCGTTGATCAGCTTGGGAACACCCATCGGATCTCGTTGACATTCACATTACAAGCAGAACAATTCAAACGAGCTTCTGAATAACCATGCTACAACGGGTATTAATAGTTTGCTTTCTCGTGACTCTCGTTTCGTGTTCCCCTTCTGTTCCTTATTTAACCGACTATCCTTTAACAGAACAAACATTTCAGTCACGTGATGGTATCTTTTCTGGAAAAGTCCCACAAGGTTGGTTCTTCTCCATCGGCGATTCCTTAGGGTCGTCGCTAGTGGCATGGTTGTTAAAAGAAGATTTTTCAGCAGCAATAACATTTAAAGAATTAAAACTCGATCAGCTTACATCGCAACGAGTTAAAAAGGAAGGATTAGAACTGCTCGCTTATATTAGTTCGGGATTTCAACATGAAAATCATTCACGCGTCAAACTTAATCTTCAAAAGTTTACAATTGAAGGGAAAGCTTTTTGCAGTTACGAGATAGCTTCTGAGAATGGGACAAAAAGGATTGTTGTGTTTCCTGCAAAGGGGAAATATTACGAGTGTGAAGCTCGATTCCTAAAAGGGAGCAAATGTGATTCTGATATTTTCCAATATTTTAACGCCCAACAGACGGTATTGTCTTCCATTATTTACTAACTGATACATCTGAAATGTTGTTTCTCGTGCCGATCCGAAGGATTCTTTCGGAAAGGCATCACTTCGTGATAAAGGCGCAAAGAGCGCTAAGGTTTGATTTTTGAACACAACAATTCCTTTGCGAC
>CAYYIJ010000001.1:9553-137725 GCA_964471945.1 uncultured Chlorobiaceae bacterium | reverse complement strand
CGATTCCACCGTATCGAGGCACTGCCACGAGAAATCTGTCGAACAGTTTCTATTAATAATTCTGAAACTTTATTAGCGGACATCGTTCACAATAGCAATTGAAGTCTTCCCGGCTTTCACATGAACAGTTTCTACTTTATGTGGATTGGTTGAACTCCCCTCAATAACGTGAAGTTGATAGGTACCGGGGTGTACATTGAAACGTGCGATTTGAATCTCTGCTGGTAGAGTACGCCAAGTTCGCAGGTCGGCTCGTTCCGTTGCCCCTATAGCTGCATCTACAGCTAAGCTGCCTAAAATATTCGTAAGAATATTATCGCTACCTTTCTTTAACTCTTTCTTCATTTTTTCCGCAGCAAAGAATTTTAACAAAGCACGACCTCCACTTTTCAGATAAATCATCGTTAGGCGGTCATCAAGTGCTTTATCAGCGATTGCAGTAATATTCTCCGCAAGTTCCGAACGCATAGACAGTGTATCGTGGTTAGAAACTAATTTTATAATATAATTATGGTTTTGTTGATTCCTAGAAACAAATTTCGGCAAAGCAATCTGAAATGTATGTATCACACCGAAAGAATCCGGAACCATGACTGTGGGCCTAACTTCTTCCTTGATCGGACCTTTTCCTGAATATAGAATAAGAATCACACTTCCAACAGGTTTAGCTCCACTAATGAATAGTTTTCCTCCCAAAGACCGATACAGTTCCGCTTCTTCAGAAAAGCTAAGCAGTGTTGCAGTACGCACTAAATCATCAAGCAAAAAAGTGGGTGTGTTGGTCCTATATTCTTTTGCATAAACTTGATATGTCTCGTATGCTTTTCGATATGAGATGAATGCATCATTAATTTCTCCTCCCGATTCATATAACACTCCAGCCAAATACCGAATAAATGCATCCTCTTTATATCTATTTTTCTCGTCATATTTCCGTGAATACTCACGCAACTTCAGGTCAACCTTTCGTGCTTCGACAAGTGCATCATCGCTCATTCCTTTTTTTGCATAGTTCAATGCTAGGAAAACATTCACGAGTACCTTTTCAAAGTCCTCACCTTCATAAGGTATTATGTTATCATTTAAAACAAATGACAATGCCCCGATTGAAATACTTTTTGTAAAAAGGTCTTCGATTTCTCTCTCGGCAGAAAACAAATACTTCGTGCTTGAATCGTACTCACCGGCGTAGTGGAATAATAATCCGATATCGAGATTATAGAGAACAGAATTTTTATCACCGTACCATGATTTGTTTTTACGGAGTTGATTAATCGCTGTCAGATATTTTCGTTTTGCAACATTCTCTTCAACCCCGCGGTAAAACTCTCCAGAACCAGCACATGAAAGTAAAATAAATAAAAGCGCCGAGTTAATGCACCACAGCGCTTTCCATTGTAATTTGGAAGAGATCATCAGCATCTCGATATTTGGCGAAGGTTAGAACTTTGTTCCGCTCTGCGAAACCACTTTTTTAATCTTCTTATCACCAATCCAAACTTTTTTATTTGATTCTATGTTGATCATTTCAAGGTTGACTTGGTAGTATTTTACTTTTTCACCTCCTGCTTGATCGATGATTGTGGTGATATCACCTCGAAGCATAAAATCGGCACCAGATTCCTGACGAAATCTCTTTAAAGTTTCCTCGGAAGCATTCTCTTGCTGATCGGATCGCTCTTCCCGAATTTCCTCACGTTCATCTTTGTTAGCAACAAATTCAATACGCGAAGAATTGATAAGCTCACGCTCTAAATCTTTTATAAATGTTACCGTTTGAATATGTTCACTCGTCCGATTCTTCACCGTCCCGACGATTACAGTTGGATTTCGTTGCTTTTCTCCTTTATATTCACCGAGCCAAGCTTTCGAAAGAACATCCTTAATCATCTCCTCTGCTACGAGGCGTGAATCGGTATCATTCCATTCACCACTCAGATCGATTGTTGTTTCCGGATCGACACGCGTTACAGTTTTTTGTGAACTACAGCCGGTAAGTGAAATAATTGAGAACAATACTGCTCCAATTAAAATAATATGGTTTGGTCGCATAATTTCTCCTGTTGATTGTTAATTGTGAATAATAATATAATATATATCTTGAATGTTATCAATTAAATATCTAAAAAAACGCGTACTAATCCCCCCTTCTTGTCTTCTCTTACTACTAATTGATGATACGTAACTGCTTTCACATCGATATTAGTTCGATGTTTCGATTCTGAAAATATTTCACCCCTAACATTTGCTTGCAGAAGTGTAGAGCTAAAGGTATTAATATGAAAATCTTTCGCTACAAACCTTTGACCATCGTAAAGATACAGAATTTCGGAAAGCCATTTGACGAGAAGCTGATCTCTATCTATGGAGTGAATAGTTATTTCCCGGGTTTCATCCGGACTAATGATCGAGAGATCAAGAATAACTGACATAAGTGCAATCGCTGCATTTTGAAAAGCTTCAGACAGAGATTGACCACGTGCTTCGATACCGAGATCGGCGGGATGTTCGAGTATCGTAAAATCAGACTGCATATTATAAAGATACGTTTACGTTCACGGGGATACAAAAACTAAAGACGCGGACCTATAGAAAAATAAAGGAGGAGCGGACCAATTGCCGCAGGTGATTTTTCTAGACCGCGTTGGAAATAAAAACTTTTTCCCGCAGCGAACGATGCTGGTCCTATCGGCGTATCTATTGCAATTTCAGCGCCGATACCATGATGGAATTTGCTGAATTTTATTTCTTCGGGAACAAGCGAAATCATACCAAGATCATAGCGCACCTTAAAGTATGTTTCAAATATGAGTTTGAATGGAAATCTAAATCTATATTCAGAATTCACTACCATTAATTGTCTCCCTCTCCTGTCATCTTCACGCAAACCTAAAAATGAATGGATTCCACCAATATGAAACTGTTCAGCGATAGGTAAAGTTTGATCAGCGAAACCAAATATCCCTTTTATCCGCAAAGTATGATGGGAAAGAACCGTCAAATAGTTTTCATAGATAACATGTACTTTACCAAAACCAACTTCACTCCCCAAACGTTTTGATGCAGATTCGAATGATAATAAAAAAAACAAACCTTTTGTTGGAAATGAAAAACGATCTTTTGTATCAATAATACTTTGGATCTTTAGTCCAACAAAACGATATTGTTCGGGTAAATAACCAGTTCCTGATAGATTTTTAATCTGATGCTTTTCCCAACGCAATTCTCCTGTTACATCACCCAAGCGTGCAACGTGACTGCCGAAAGAAAATGTACTTCCATATTTTATCTCACGATATTTCCCTGCTTCTATTCTCTCCCATCGTTCTACTACCGGAGACGAAGCAAAAGAATAAGTAAAAATATCTCGCGAAGTGTAATATCCTTTCGCCATGAATGTAAAATATGTGTGGAAAATTCGATTGATGGAATATTCAGTCCGGACAAAATGATCACGATAACCGTATCTCATCACGATTCCAAAATCTTCCCATGCACCTCGGAAGTTAGCATCACTGATATTTACTGTGCTTACAACACCATGTTCGTTGTCGGCGTGAAATCCCAGCCGCATCAATTCAGAACTTTTTTCATTTACTTTGATAACAACGACGGGCTGCTTATTAAGATACTTTACATCGAGCAAAACGTACTCGAACAATCCAGTACTTTTGATATTAACAATCCCTCGAATTGCAGCATCAATATTAAATATTTCACCAACGTTGAGCGGGAATTCACGGCGGATTATATAATCCCGTGTTTTTTCATTCCCCTCATATAATATTTCAGCAATTTTCCCTTCGTTGATAACAAAACTGAGGATACCATTTTTACGATCAACGTAGATCGATTCAATCCGTGCCACTGAATAGCCATCTTTTCGATACAATGTGAGAACACTCTCAATGATATTGCTGACCATTTTATTGGAATGATAGTCACTTTTTGCATCATCAATCACTCGTCGAATTTTGCTGTCGGAAATAATTTCATTACCCTCAAAATGGATATCAGTAAGAGGGGTGCTTAATCTCGAATAATAAACAAGTTCAGTTGAACAAACGGAATCGCTCAATATCGCATAAACCTTTTCATAATTACCTGAAGATTGAATTGCATTAAGATGCTTTTCTATTTGGCTTATAGAGATGCTCCCTTTTTCACTATCCCGCAGAATGTCACCCCGAATCTCTTCGTCAATTGTATCTCCATCAAATTTGGGAACATCTATTTGATAAATTGTATCCGAGAAGGAAATAAAAGCTTTTTTCCTATCCTTGATAATATTAATAATTTGCGGGATTGCTTCTTCTGCTGCACTCACCCCGGCTTGAATAAGTGTATCAAGCCCCGAGAAATCGGAAACAATGCGTTCTCTTCCAATTGGTGTAATCACAAAATCTGCAAGTTCTAACTGCCGTTTGTTTGATTCTTGCATCATGATTGTCATTATCTGATCTGCAATTTCCCAAGGTGCTTTCATTTGCTCGATGTTACGCATCGAGCTGGTAGAATTAACAACGATAACAACATCACACCCGGCAGACCTTGCAACATCTGCTGGTATATTCGATACCAAGCCGCCGTCAACCATAAACATTGAATCTTTTTCAAGGGGTGAATAAAGCAAAGGAACGGAAACGCTTGCGCGCATCGCCTGAGCAAGCGAACCCCGATCAAGGATGACCCTTTTACCTGAAATCAAATCTGTTGCAGTTGCACGAAAAGGGATTTTCAAATCGTCGAAACTTGGATTAGGATGATATAAAGCTTGCAGCGTTAAATATGAAAAATAATTCGATATGCGCTGACCGCCAGAAATCGAAGATGGAATGATTGGCTCTAATCCTTGGAAGCGGATGGAAAAATATCCTACATCCCAACGCTGTTTTTGTTCGACAAATAAATCAGTCCGCTTAGTCTCTTCGCTGAATGAAAGTAATTCACTCCAATTTGTGTTTACCGCAATGCTTTCAATCGCAGAGGTTGAATACCCAGATGAATATAATCCCCCAACTACACTACCGAGACTGTTGCCAACGATAAGGTCGATTGGAATTTGGTAACGTTCAAGAACCCTCAAAACACCGATTTGTGCAAGACTTCGGGCGCCACCGCCGCTTAGAACAACACCGATTTTAGGTCGGTTATTCACTCCCTTTAATAGATATTTAGAATCTAATGTTCCACCCTCAACAACAGAGGGACTAATAATTATCTTTTGTTGAGAAAAACAATCGTTGAAAATTAAGAATAGAAAAAGAGACCCGTAAATAAAATAATGCCTATAAATAAAATTTTTATCCATAATAAATTCATCTAAAAGTAGGCATTTTTTAAAGTAAAATCAAGAAGAAATTTTTGGTTAATTGAAAGGTTCTGTTGCTTTCAAAAAATTCCCTTCCTATATTAAAAATAATACAATGAATACACCCAATTAAAGAATAGTAGTAAAGAATCAACGCATGACTCTCTTATTTGCGCTTGCTATAGCTTTTTTAATATTTTTACTCTCAGCAACTATTATCCTATTCTTAATCGGTCCTACGATTCTATTACAACCGCGAAGGCGAACCGCAGAATTTTATCGTCGACTTGGTAAACCAACAACGCCTGCAGAATTGAATTTACCCTTTCAAGAAGTAAATATTGTCACAAATGATCATATTAATCTTCAGTGTTGGCTGATAAAAGCCAACCAACCAGCGAAGGGAACACTCATTTACCTCCACGGTGTTGGTGACTGCAAAATCGATGGATTGCGTTTTGCAAAATTATTTCACGTCAAGCATTACAATATACTTCTATATGATACACGACGGCACGGTATGAGTGGCGGCAAATATTGCACGTACGGTTATTATGAAAAAGACGATGTTGTGGAGATTATCAATTATCTTGCGACAAGGGATGATCTAACACTTGGAAAAATCGGACTCTTCGGCACATCAATGGGAGCAGCTATTGCTTTGCAAGCCGCCGCAATCGATGAAAGAATAGCAGCTGTCGTTGCCGAAAATTCTTTTGCTACTTTACGAACAATTTTTGATGACTATCAGAAACGAATTATCAAACTACCGTTTCACTACCTTCGGAATCTTGTTATCATCCACGCAGAACTTCGGGCAAATTTTAAAGCGAGTAGTGTTTCACCGCTCGAATCTGTTTCCAAGATTCATATTCCAATTCTTTTCGTTTATGGAACAAACGATCATTTAATAAAGCATCAATATACAATTCAACTTTATGAGAGGGTTAATCAGCTCAAGGATATTTATCCGATCGAAGGCGCCTCGCATAACAATACTTGGGATATCGGAGGGAGGGAATATGAACAACGATTGTTCATCTTCTTTGAAAAGAACCTTTAATAGATTGAGAAAAATTTTCTTCATCATCTTACTTACTTCTATCGGAGGCAATGCTCAAACTGATTTTTCGCAAGAGAACGCACATCGACTCTTAAAATTTTTAAGTGTTGATATTGGTCCACGTCCGATGGGTTCACCGGCAGAACTACGATCTCTCCACTTCGCTGCCGAAAAGTTTCGAGAATACGGCTGCGATAGTGTATATATCATGAAAGTTGATCGTTTTTCACGAGGGAATACAAACACAGGTGTTGCGGTAGGAATCAAGCGAGGAATAACCAAACGCGTCATAGTAATCGGAGGACATATCGACACTGCTTCACCTGAGGTACCGGGTACAAACGATGATGGTTCGGGTTCGGCAATTGTCATAGAAGCTGCACGTGTTTTTGGAAAACGCCAAATGCAATCAACATTAGTGTTTTGTTGCTTTGGTGGTGAAGAACAAGGATTGGTTGGTTCTAAACATTTTGTCGCTAACTTCCCCGACATTGATAGTGTCGTGCTGATGCTTCAGGTTGATATGGCAAGTGGACGTGGTATTCTAAATATCGTTCCTGATGCCCAGAGCGGCCTCAGTACACCGAAATGGCTGGTGAAAGCGACTTATGAAGAATTTAACAGATTAGGATATCGCAACCTTCGATACCCGACACACTTCTTCTCGCTGAATTATTCAGCGCCGCAAGGGATAGGCTCCGATCACGAATCATTCCTCCAAAAAGGTGTACCATCCATCGCCTTCGTGAGTGATGTTGGTTACCCGATCCATACACCATGTGATAATTTTGAAAATTTTGAACCAGCCGGTTTAAAGCGTACTGGTGATATTATCATCAAATTAATTGAGCGTTTCGACAATGGAACACCAAACCGGGAACTCGAGTGGTATTGGCTCTGGACTGTATTGGGATTTCCAATATTTATTCCACGCTGGGGTTTATGGTGCTTCGTTCTTATCGTCGTTGGGTTAACTATCACAGCATTTTTTACAGTTAGAAAAAGACGTGAATTTCCAGGCCCGCAAACCAGAATTCGTTGGTCTGGAAGCAAAATATTTCTATTCGCATTCATAATTGTTGTGTGTGGATGGTTTTCATCCGATTTAATCGGTTGGATAAAAGGTGTCCGCTATCCGTGGATACCAGCAATCGAATTGTACTATCTCTTTGCTTTGATTGCAATTCTTATTGGCGGCTCGATAGCAATTCGTTTGAGTAAAAAGCTTCGTATTTCACAATGTCCGTATCTACTTTTCAAGCACGCTGTAATCATGCTTCTTGTTTTCTTCATTGGGTTGGGAATATTAAATTTTAAATTAATAGTTGAACCCGGTATCGCATTATTTTTTATCAGTTTAGCGATGCTTGTCCGTCAGCCGCTGTTGAAACTATTCTTTATCGTACTATCGCCATGGTGGATGATTCGGTTAATATTTTCTGAGTGGAGTGAGTTACTTTTCCGAATGAGTACCGACATTCCTCTTACAGCATCAATGAAATTGATGTCGAACTTCGGTGCAGTTTTTCTGATGAGCATTTACATCCTACCTTTTCTCCTGGCGCTCACCTCTCTCTTAAGAGACACACCTGCATTAAGATGGTTGATTACAGCATCGCGAGCAAAAATGACATTTAATATTTTTATAATTCTTTTCATCAGTCTGGGTATTTATCTATTATTTCTTCCCCGATTTAATAAACTCTGGTGTAATACAGTCGACATCGAGCAAGAGTACAATATGAACACAGCAACAAAATCAATAACCATAAAAAGCTCTGAGTATCTTAACAATCTGAAGTTTACTCATGCTGGTGGGGATACTATGATTAACGCAAATAAAACTGAAATACAAATGCAACCCGCCGCGGGATTCGATACGACGTGGCTGTATTTGAGACGCCATGAGCAAAAACTGCAATTCGGCGACACAACTCATTACGATATCGAGCTGACATTATCCACAATATTTCGGCCATTTACTGTTTCGATTTCTTATTCAATTGATGGAAAAGCGGTGAATGCATTTTCAACACCGTTCCAGTTCCGCACCAGCGAGTTTAAAAAGAAAATCGAGTGGTATTCTTTCCCGGATACATTGCTTTCAATCCCGATTCAATTTTCAACGATCGGGAAAGAATGTGTGCAAGAAACGATTGAAATTGTTTTTGATAAGCTTGCATATCCGATTGAAGTGAGGGGGGGGATGGTATACATGGTGCCGAGAACGAAGTATGTAGGTACATTTGAATATTGGAAATAAACATTATTTCTCACAGATTTGACGTATATATATTATAATCAGATTAAGTTTAGCACTTCCATCTAAATCTACTGGTTATTTTTTTTGTGCTCGCTTGCAAACCGATTAGTCGTCTCCGAACAACATCAGAAGAATTAAATTTAACCGTGATAACTTTTTCAAATACCATATTTTCAAATTAGTACAACCTACCGCCGCGCAACGACCGCAAGGCAAGTCCCTCTATAGCGCCACTGAATCTTGCTTCCCACCTGTTCACAACGAGCGGTTTAAACATCCATGTTGAAGAACCATGTGTTACATCGACATAAATAACCCGAGTCTTTCCACCCGGTGTATCTTCAAACAACCAGAGCCGAGAAACAGAAGAATTTCGAGTTTTTTTCCACCAGCTCAGAGTTGATCCCGGAAGGCATGTTTTAACTGTTTCAATCGAAGTTTCTTTGCCTAATGGAAATCCTAAATCAAGAACCTGTTCAAACATAGCACCCTTCCTCCAGCCATCAACTCCATGCCATTTAGCCGATTTGACGAGTTGCGGCGCCCAGCGTGACCAATCTTCAAGACGTGACCATGTTTCCCAAACTACATTGCGTGGAGCATTGATTTCCCTCGATGTACTCACGATAATTGTTTGCCAGTTTGGTGCATTCAACCCGACATTTGTGAGAGCAACTTTTATTGCTCTATTTTCGTCAGGATTATTTCCCTCAGCAGGTGGTTGTATGAATGAATAAAGAAACAAACCCGCAAAGACTAATATAACTATCACCATTAACCATAAAAATAATCGCCACATGATTATTACATCCTATATTATAATAATATTAATGTATTTCTTCTTTATTAAAAATGCAAGTTGATTTCTATTTATTTGTTCGTTCTTTAACGAATTTTAATAAAGAAAGAAAATCCTGCATATCAGCCGGTATTTCTGAATCGAAAACCATTTCTTTTTTTAAGACTGGATGAATGAAACCAAGCGTTTTAGCGTGAAGTGCCTGACGAGTGATGATTTTTAGAAATCTCTGTACATCTTCTTTTTTCTTTTTATCTGTACTTCCCCAAGCAATCCGCCGCCCACCGTATGTCGGATCGCCGAATACCGGATGACCAACATGGTGCAGATGAACCCGAATCTGATGAGTTCTTCCAGTCCGAAGTTTTAATCTGATAAGTGACAAATAATCAAACTCTTCCAACACTTCATACTCGGTTGCTGCTGATTTTCCAGAGATGTTCACAGCGAATTTCTTTCTATCGGATTTACTTCGTCCTAACGAAGCTTCAATCAAGCCGGATTTTTTTCCTTTATCAAATAATCCCCAAACCATTGCCCAATACTCACGTTTGATAGTGCGGCGAGCAAATTGTTTCGCAAGGTGTGTATGAGTTACATCGTCTTTGGCAATCACCATCAATCCCGAAGTATCTTTATCGAGGCGATGCACGATTCCTAAACGGGACGGATCGTTCACAGTCGATAACTGATTGCTGCAATAGAAAAGCAAAGCGTTCACTAGAGTTCCAGTATAATTGCTGAATGCAGGATGTGTTACCATGCCAGCAGGTTTGTTGACAACAAGTAGATGTTCATCTTCAAATATTATATCTAATGGAATGTTTTCTGGGATAACATCTGGGGGAATCGGTTTTGGGATGGAAACATGAATAAGTTCGCCAGGTGAAATCTTGTAGCTCGTTTTTACAATTTTCCCGTTAACCGTGATACTTCCTTGCTTGATAGCTTGCTGAACTTTTGAGCGAGTTGCATTTTCTATATGATGCGTCAGAAAAACATCTAACCGCTCTCGGATTTTTCCGGGAGGAACAGTAATATCACAGCTACGAGACGATGATGCCGTCACGATTCAACAGAATTACTTTTCTTGGTTTCGTTAATAGGAAGGATATTCGGACCAGACACCGCATCCGAGGCAGGATCATTAGTTGGTTTAATTTCTTTTGAAGATTTTACTTGCCCTAATAGTAAAAGTATAACACCGCATGTTACAGCGGCGTCAGCAATATTAAATACGGGCCAGCGACTTAGATGATACCCGAATAAATTAATGTTAAAAAAATCAACATCAATAAAATCGACGACTTTCCCAAAGAATAGCGGACCTTCATTATATAGCACACCGTAAAAAACGCGGTCTATAAGGTTCCCGAATGCTCCACCCAAAATCATCGCGAGTGACAGGCGGAACGGAAGAGTTTCGGTCCGAACTTTATACAAATAATATAATATCCCGATACTTGCGATGACTGAGAAGATCGAGAAGAACAACTTCCCTCCTATATCAATCCCGAAAGCCATTCCGGGATTTTCGATATATGTTAGCCGAAGAAAATCACCTATTATTGGAATACTCGACCCGAGCTGCATCCCTTCTATATGGATCCCAGGCAGAGGAATAGAAATTCCTTTGATTAAGAATTTAGTTATTTGGTCCGATAGAATTATTCCAAGAGTTATATAAAGAACTCGCACGATTCAAAAATATTTTAATGATAATTATCTGTGTGTTTTAACTTTACATTGTAAGCATTGGGATGCGTGAGGTACCGCTTCAAGACGCTCTTTTTCAATCAACTTGCCGCAGGTAACACAGCATCCATAATCACCTTTTTCGATGCGGATTAAGGCATCTTCTAAGTAATTTAAGAACTTTCCTTCACGCGATGCGAATAAGAATGTCTTCTCTCGTTCCATCGAATCAGTTCCTTGTTCCATATGTGTTGAATAGGTAGAATTTTCAGACACATACGTACCGGTTGTGGTATCCATCATAGAATTACGGAGAGCCTCTAATTCTTCTATTATTTCTTTCTTCTTTTCCATGATTATCGCTTTAAAATAAACAAGCTCTTCTGGTGAATATTTATTTTTCTTTGATTGAGAAATTTTAGCGATTGGTGCCGTGATCTGATACTTTTGGGGTTTCACCCGTGTTAGTTTTTTGGGCTTTGCTTTGGGTTTTTCTTTTGCTTTCTGTATTTTTCTTTTTTTTGCTTTCTCTTTAAGAAGTTTGATTGTATTGTCTGAGATAATATCTGATTTTTTACTTTTTGCCATATTGATTTTCCTCTTATATTTTGTTCATTAAATTTAAGATAGCACACGATCAATGCTTATGGTACATGGTTCACCATTGATATCCCAATCAGCGGTATATCCGCCAACCCGTGTAATTCCCTTACCGAATTCTATTGCTAAGGTTTCATTATTAATATAATCTTTAAGTTTTAATAAAGCACCCGATATTTTTTCGTTGGATTCATAAAAAATGCGTATCCTGTCGGTAACATTATATCCGGCATCTTTCCGCATATTTTGTACACGATTTACAAATTCACGAGCGAAACCTTCCTCTATTAATTCCTGAGTTAATTCTATATCGAGTGCTATAGTTATCAAGTTATCGGACTCGACTACCCAACCTTTTATATCTTCATGAATAATTTCAACATCATCTCGAGATATCATAGTTGCTAGATTATCAAGCTGGATTGTTATATATCCGTTTGCTTCGAGTTCTTTGATTTCCATCGTACCAAATTTCCTAATTGCCGCCGCAACAGGTTGAACACCTTTTCCATGTTTTGGTCCTAATGATTTAAAATTTGGTTTAACAGTTTTGTGTACGATCTCTGAATCATCACTTACATACTCTATGGTTTTCACATTAATTTCATCAAGAATCACATCTTCCATTTTAGAAATTGCTTCACGGTCACTATCTTTAGCCACCGGTATAATTACACGCTTCAACGGCTGACGCACTTTAAGATTCGATTTATTTCTGATGGCTCGAACTAAAGAAACAATCCGTTGAACTTTCTCCATACGAATCTCAAGGTCGACATCAATAACTTTATCGTCCACTTCAGGTATGAGAGCTAAATGCACGGAACTATTATTTTCTTTCTTCGTTATTGTATTTAAGTTTAGATAAATTCCTTCTCCTAAAAACGGAGCAAAAGGCGCCATTAATTTTGTAACCACTATCAAACATTCATACAATGTCTGGTATGCTGCAAGTTTATCGCTTCCTTTTTCGTTTTTCTCACCGAGTCGAGTCTTCGACCAAAATCTTCTTCGATTTCTTCTGATATACCAGTTAGATAATTGGTCAATAGTGAAATCACTTATTGCACGTGCTGCTCTGGTTACATCATAGCTTTCCATCGCATCTATATAATTTTTGATAAGCGTATTTAATACCGATAGTATCCATCGATCGATTTCTTGCCGCTCACTAATCGGAATCTGCTGATCAGAATAATCAAACTTATCGATATTGGCATACAATCCGAAAAAAGCGTATGTGTTCAGAAGTGTACCAAAGAACTTACGTTGAATTTCTCCTAATCCACCCTCATCAAACAGCGTTTGCCTCCAAGGCGGACTGTTCGTAACCAAATACCATCGGGTCGTATCTGCACCATATTTGTCGATAATATAAAAAGGATCGACAGTATTCCCTTTCGATTTGGACATCTTTTGTCCTTCTTTATCGAGTATAAGTTCGTTTACTAAAATATTTCTATATGCCGGTTTATCGAAAAGAAAAGCGTTGATTGAATGAAGTGAATAGAACCATCCTCGTGTCTGGTCAACGCCTTCACAAATATAATCTGCCGGTAATTGCTGACCTGAATCTATAAGCCCTTTGTTCTCGAACGGGTAGTGCCATTGGGCAAACGGCATTGCACCTGAATCAAACCAGACATCGATCAGTTCGGGTGTTCGCTGCATCTCACCACCGCATACACAATCAAATGTTATTTCATCTACATGCGGTTTATGAAGATCGAGTGGTTCTTTTATACCTTTACCTTGCCGATATTCACCAATACTGCCGACACATTTTTGTTTTCCGCACTTTCCACAAATCCAGATCGGTAAAGGTGTTCCCCAGAAACGATCGCGTGAGAGCGACCAGTCTTTGTTTTCCTCTAACCAATTTCCGAATCTACCTTCACCTACTTCAGGTGGAAACCAATTTATGGTTTTATTCAACTCGACCATACGTTTGGCATACTTCGTTGTGGCAATGTACCAAGATTCGCGTGCATAATAAAGCAAAGGCATTTTGCAACGCCAACAATGTGGATAACTGTGTGTTATCGTTTCTTTTTTATAAAGAATGTGACGATCTTTGAGGTTTTGGATTATTTCCGGGTCTGCATCTTTAACAAATTTATTTGCAAAATCCGTTACTTCATTACCAAACTCACCACTTTTATTAACAGGATGAATTGTAGGAAGTCCATATTTCTTCGATACCTGATAATCGTCTTCACCATAAGCGGGGGCAATATGAACGATCCCTGAGCCATCATCAGTTGAAACGAAATCGCCTTCGATTACGTACCACCCTTTTTCTTTTACAGAATGATAACTGAAGAGTCTCTCGTATTCCTTCCCAATCAAAACTTTACCTCTAAATTTTTCAACGATGTGATAATCACCGTCAAGCACACCCAACCGAGTTTCAGCGAGGATTAAATTCTCACCCTTATGTAAAACTTCCACATAATCAATCTCTGAATTGATAGCTAATGCAACATTTGAAATTAGCGTCCAAGGTGTTGTTGTCCAAACAAGGAAGTAACTATTCTCTTCACCTTTCACCTTCATTTTCACATAGATACTTGGGTCTTTAACATCTTCGTAACCGAGTGAAACTTCGTGAGATGATAATGGAGTTTCACATCGCGGGCAATATGGCTGGATCTTGTACCCTTTATAAATTAATCCCTCGTCATAATATCTCTTTAATGCCCACCAGATAGATTCTATATATTCATTAGTGAATGTTATATAAGGATCATTTAAATTAACCCAATAACCCATTCGTTCCGTTAAATTCTCCCAATCGGTTTTGTACTTCCAGACAGATTTTTTACACTCTTCATTGAATTTGGCAATACCATATCGGATTATATCATCCTTATTTTTGAAACCGAGCATCTTCTCGACCTCGATCTCAACGGGTAAGCCATGAGTGTCCCATCCAGCTTTTCGATGAACCTGAAAACCTCGCATCGTTTTGTATCGGCAGACTAAGTCTTTAAGTGTACGGCTCATTACATGATGAATACCGGGGCGCCCGTTGGCAGTCGGTGGTCCTTCGTAAAATGTAAAACCAGTATTTCCTTCACGCGATGAAATACTTTTTTCAAAAATCTTATTCTCTTTCCAGAAGTTTAAGATCTCTTTTTCAAGTTGTGAGTAATTTATTTTATCTGTAAGCTCTTTAAACACGTTCCTAAATCTATTTTTTAATTAGTAATTACAACCTTTTCACTAACTCTTTCATTATTCTTGTCAACTTCGGTTCAGCTTTATTCGCGATTTTGATAATTTCTTCTACGTTCACAGGTTTTAGTGTTTCGGGAAAACATTCATCAGTTATTATCGAGATACCGAGTACACGCATACCCATGTGAATCGCAACTATATTTTCTGGAACGGTAGACATACCAACAGCATCAGCTCCAATATTCCGAAAGAATCGGTACTCGGCACGTGTTTCGAGATTCGGACCCTGAACGGCAACAAAAACACCTTTCTTTGTTTTTATTTTCAAATCGCGACCAATTTTTTCTGCAAGGGATATTATATCACGATCGTATGGTTCCGACATATCTGGAAACCGAGGACCAAGTTTCTCATCGTTCGGACCGATCAACGGATTATCACCTTGTAGATTGATATGATCTGTGATTAACATGATATCACCCCGTCGAAGTTTTTTATTCATTCCACCAGCCGCATTTGATATTAAAAGAATCTTTACTCCCAGCCCTGCTTTATAAGACATTACACGTACCGGAAAAGTTACTTGCTGCATCGTGTAACCTTCATAGAAATGAAACCGCCCTTGCATTGCAACGATTTGTTTCCCAGCGAGGGTTCCAAATATTAATTTTCCATGATGCGATTCCACAGTTGATATCGGGAAATGCGGGATTTGATCATAATCTAACACAATCTCTTTTCGTATTTCTTTAACCAAACCACCTAATCCTGTGCCGAGAATAACTCCAATTTCAGGTTTTATTTTTGTGTGCTTCCGTATGTATGCAACGGCTTCATCAATCTGCTCACGAAGTATCATCACACATTCACTCCAAATTCTTCATTATTTCTTCTATCTCAGATTTATCTTTGGCTATCTCTTGTTGATTTTCAAACTGCGATTGCCTTTGTAATTCTTCATCCACTTCTAAAGCTTTTATTAACTCAAGTTCCGAATTCAATAACATCTTCAACCGTGAAATTATTGATTCCTTTTTAGCTTTTAGAATCGTAAGGTGTTCTTTGATCGTGATTAAATCGGAACAAGACTTATCAAGCATCTTTGTCGCTTTGATTTCAGCTTCTTGAATAATTAGCTGGGCTTCTTTTTTTGCATTCTCGATTGCTTTTCTAGTTGTCTCTTGCGACTGCATAAATGTTTGCTGGATCGCTTTTTCCATTTCAGTGTAATCTTTTAGTTTCGTTTCAAGCTCGATAACCTTTTCTTTTAAAATATTTTGCTCTGCTCGAATCATCTCCCATTCTGATGCTAACTCTGATAAGTACGTTATAACTTCTTCGGTATCGTAACCATGAAGTTTTTTCTTAAATGTTTTATGCTTTATTTCTGATGCAGTAATTTTCATCTAAATAATTTAATTATGTACGACTACCAAAAATTGCGGTGCCGATTCTAACAATAGTTGCCCCTTCTTCGATTGCTACTTCGAAATCATTCGTCATTCCCATAGATAATATGGGAAGAGAATACCCTTCTTCTTCCAAATTCTCCTTCAGTTCTCGCAATTTTCTAAATGATGGGCGGCAATCTTCTGGATTTGGGGAAAATGATCCCAATGTCATCAAACCAGAAACGTTTATGTTTGGTAGTTTCCTCAAATCCTTAATCAAATAAGGGGCAAACTCGAGCGAAACGCCGAATTTACTATTTTCACCACTTGTGTTCACTTCTACTAAAATATCGATTTCCCTTTGACTCTTTGTCATCCATTTTGATAATTGCACACCGAGTTCGACTGAATCCACTGAATGGATCATGTGAATCCAGTCGGCAATGTATTTTATCTTATTCGTTTGCAGATGACCAATAAAATGCCAATGAATATATTGGTCAGGAATTTGCTCGCGTTTTTTTCGTAATTCCTGTACATAATTTTCACCAATATCGAGAACGCCTGCAGCAATCGCTTCTCTTATTGATGCGGCAGTAAATGTCTTAGCTACCGCAATTATAGTGATATCTTCTGAGTTCCTGCCTACTTTTTGGCAAGCAACCGCTATTCTTTGCTTAATATTTTTTAAATTTTCAGCAACCATTTAGGTCCAAGAGGAATAAATATACCTGATTTTTACTTAATAAACAATGTCCCGATTAAGATTTGGTTATTTAATACCTACCTAATCTAAAGCAATACAGTCCCCTTTAATAATTCTATAGAGAAGAAGTGTCATTATTATTTTTTCGTCAGAACCAGAAGATTTTAATGCTTCGTCAGTTTCAAGAAGTGAAGTAAAACAATATTCAATTTGAGCAGAGGAATAATTTTGTGCAGCTTCCTGATATTCTTGAATAAAATATGGCTTGATACCTAAAACAGTAGCTATTTCATTCCTTGGAGTATTCTGTCTGAGCAATTCCTGCATCTGCCATATTCCCTGAACATATCGAGACAGCAAAACTATCATACCAACAGGCGATTCACCAGCAGCTAACATATGATGTAAAATTTCTATGGCTCTATATATATCCTTCTGACCGATTGCCTTTTGCAGCTCGAAAATTGTAAAGTTTTTTATCAAACCTACTACTTCACTGATATCATCAACTTCAATCGTACTTCTATCACCGATATAAATCAAAACCTTTTCGATTTCGTTTTTTATTTCCTGGAGCGATCTTCCCACATAAGATTGAAGCAACTGGCACGCTCTTGGAGTTATCTTCTTTCCGAGCAGATTGATTCTTCTCGTTATCCAGACAGATATATCTTGATCATAAAGCTTCTTAAACTCGATTACGATTCCATTTGATTGAAGTGATTTATAAATCTTCTGACGGAAATCAGGTTTATTGCAGATGAAAACCGCAATTGTAGTTGAAACTGGACGTTCTATAAGTGTAAGCAGTATTTCTTTATTTTCAACACGATCAAAATTTCTAACCACAACGATACGATAGGCGGACATCATAGGAAATGCAGATACGAACGATACAATATCTTTCGCATCTGTATTTTCTCCATCAATAAGATCAAGATTGAAACTTTTTGCCGCCTCAGGAAGAGCTTCCGTAATCAAAATATCAACGACCTCGTCAATAAGAAAATATTCCTCACCATGAATAAGATACAGATTTGAAAACTTCTTTTGTTGAAGAGTTTTCACAATCTCCTGAAACGAAAGACCATTTGATTTGATTGTGGACATCTGCAATTTAAATGGAAAAATATTATTTTTTCACTTTATTTTGTTTTTCGTTTTTCACAAAAACTTTTTTCATCACAATATCTTTCTTTGGTTTATCGCCTGGTTTTGTAACTTCGACCTTACCTACCGATTTAACTACATCCATACCTTTTACAACTTTACCAAAAATGGTGTGTTTGCCGTCTAACCATGGAGTCGGAACCAATGTAATAAAAAATTGGCTGCCGTTCGTATTAGGACCAGCATTTGCCATTGCTAATATACCAGCAGCGTCGAATTTGAATTTAGGGTTGATCTCGTCTTCAAATTTACTACCCCAGATACTTTCGCCTCCGCGTCCTGTTCCAGTCGGGTCACCACCCTGAATCATAAAATTGTCGATGACACGGTGGAAAAATATTCCATTGTAATAACCTTTTTTAGCCAAACCTAGAAAATTTTCTACTGTCTTCGGGGCTTCTTTTATGAATAATTCTAGTTCTATTACACCCATTGTAGTTTCCATAATTATCACAGGGTTGGATGTTGTTTTTGTTTCCACTTTTTTCTCCCTTTTAGGTTGTTCTTTTTCTGTTTTCTCCTGAGCAAACATCGCACTAGATGCAAGCAGAAAAACGATACATGCTAAAGTTGTGAATCGATTTAATTTCATATTAACTCCTATTTGATTAGTTATACAACAATATTGATTAGAAAAAATAACATTACAAAAATATTTACTAACTTATGAGCGAACGGGTGTATGTTCGTTATTTTCTTCCCGAGTCAAATCTCGTTTCAAAAATTCAGCGAGGTGAAGTTTATCGCGTAAGAAAAAGAAGAGACCAACAAGACTGGTTCCGATAAAACCAAAAGCATGTGTAACTGTAGCATAACTTCTTGCAAGTTCTTCATCCACACTATATAATTTTGTGAGCGTTTGGATTATAAAATAATGATACGACCCGGTGCCGCCCGGCGTTGGGATGATAAAACCTAAACTCGAAATCGCCTGAGCAACTAACGCGGCGCTCATATCGAGTGAATATCGTTGTACCAATTCGAAAGCATAGAATGGAAAATACATCATAACAATATAGAAGACCCAGATCAAAACGCTAAGAAACGCGATCATAAAATAATGTCTTGGCTCCTTCAAGAAAAGAAAACCATCTAAAAACGAATGAATAATGTGATCGACAAATTTTGCCTTAGTCGGAGAAAGCTGCCGGGTGATAAAATTTAGAAAACGTACAACAATATCTCTTCGCATCATAAGAAAAGTAAATAATGCAAGAAAACATATCGTTACAACAGTGAGCCAAATTCCTGTTTCTTCCAACCAGGGAAACGCTTGCGTAAGTGGACCTGAATAAACAAGGGGAATCAGTGAAACCACGACCATAAAAGACAGTATATCGAACACACGCTCGATGAAAATGGTACCGAATGCCGCGCTTCGCGAAATTCCTTCAAGCTTCCCAAGCGCATAGGGCCTACCTAATTCACCCAAACGTGGTAAAACATTGTTTAGCAAATATCCAACCATTGTTGCTGAAAATAAATTGCGGAACCGCATTCCCTTTTTAATTGGACGTAAAAAATAAGCCCATCGCCACGCGCGAAACATATGGCTTATCATGAGAAAAGGGAGCATTAATAATGCCCACAAGTAATTTGTACGAGAAAGTATTTCCCATAAATTCACAAAATCTGTTCCACGGAAAGCAAAATAGAGAAAACCGAAGGTTAATCCTATACTGATTATATAATTTAGAAAACTCTTTACTCGTCGATTCATGCGAATATTTTTGAATTGCTTGGTATAATCTCACCTAAGATCAATTACATCGACACCTGCTGGTGAAACAAATTGAAATTGACTATCGGCAATTCCTGAATTATATTTTACTTCTTTCACGAGATATGAGATGAGATTTTCACTCGCATCCAGTAGTTGAATTCTTTTCATCAACCATTGTTCCTTGTCGATCCAAACTTTCATCCATTTGATCTTTATTTTCTTATTTTTCGGCGTGAATTTTAGGATACTCACATCTTTATCATCTATTTTCTCGTTACCAAGCAGCACTGCGTTGTAATTCATAGGAACGTTCACAAGAATTTTATCTGGTGTGAATGAAGCAAGGTCTTCTTTGTACTTGTCTATCAGTATTTGATTGTTTAATTTACTAAACATCCAAACTGATTCACCATCTGTAACGATTGTTTCATGCTCCATCTCAATTCGATATTTATTTCCCTTCTTCATTATAAGTTTTCCATCGAATGTTTGTTTTGCTTTGGTTACACCAAACTCTATTGATTGTGTAAACGTTATCGAAGCATCGCGGATCGAAGCATACCTCTTCTCAAGTTTATTAATGATTTTATCCACATCATCTCCAGCACGGGCAATAACGAATATGACTAAGGATACTAAAAGCATACTGAAAGAAAACGAAATCTTTTTTCTGATATGTATCATGAGTTTCTTAAGATATTATTCAGTTGTTCCTCAGTTTCTACGAGAACTTCTCGGGCTTTACTTCCATCAAACGGACCGACAATTCCCGCCAATTCAAGCTCATCAATAAGACGTGCCGCACGCGAGTAACCGACTTTTAATCGTCGCTGGATTAAAGAAACTGACCCCTGTTGATGCCTGACAATTAGGTGAGCGGCTTCTTCGAAATATTCATCCCTGCTTCCTGAACCTCCGTGTAATCCTGATTTCTTTTTTTCTGCCATAGAGGGAAGCTGGAACGGTTTGTTATATCCTTGCTGTTTTGCAATGTGATCAGTCAATCGTTCAACCTCTTCAGTGGAAATAAATGCATTTTGAATGCGGATCGGTTTAGGGCTCCCCGCAGGTAAGTACAACATATCACCCGTACCAAGAAGCTGTTCAGCGCCATTCATATCGAGAATTGTTCGAGAATCAGTTTTGGAAGCTACTTGAAATGCGATGCGTGCCGGGAAGTTCGCTTTGATAACACCGGTAATAACATCAACAGAGGGCCGCTGTGTTGCGAGTACGAGATGCACTCCGACTGCACGGGCAAGCTGCGCTAAACGCGCTATCGGTTCTTCAACTTCTTTTGCAGCGGTTAGCATTAAATCTGCTAATTCATCGATCACAACAATAAGATATGGCATTAGACGGTGGATAATGGTCTCAGTATCTTTTAAACGGCCAGTTTTCAATCGTTCATTATAATCCTGAAGATTCCTTACACCGGCTGCCGCTAGCCGATCGTAACGGTTTTCCATTTCTAACTCTACACCTTTTAATACATTTACTGCATTGTTCGGAGTTGTGATAATATCTTCACTTACGTCTGGTGAAACGGCAAGAAAATGCCGATTCAATTTTGCATAAAGGGCTAACTCAATTTTTTTTGGATCTATTATCACAAATTTTATTTCCGATGGATGAAGTCGAAAAAGCAAACTCGCAATAATAGTATTAATTCCTACACTTTTTCCTGAGCCGGTTGAACCAGCTATGAGGAGATGGGGCATCTTTGCCAGATCATCAGTATACACTTCTCCTGAGATATTTTTACCGAGTGCGATTGGAAGATTTACCTTCATTTCACGGAACTTTGTCGAGTTTAAAACACTTCTCAAGGATACAAGAGAAGGATTCTTGTTAGGAATTTCTACACCGACAGCACTTTTACCCGGTATAGGCGCCATGATGCGAATACCTTTTGCAGCAAGTGCAAGTGCAAGATCATCAGCTAAGCTAACGATTCGACTTATTTTTACAGTCGAAGCTGGAACAAGTTCATATAATGTAACAACAGGTCCCGGCGTAACACTCACATTTTCAATTTCAATTCCAAAGTTAGCAAGTTTTGCCCGGACAAGCTCTGCGTTGGCTTTTAATTCTTCATCGGGGATTGTGTCAATTTGACGATGAACATCAAGCAGTTCAATTGATGGGAAAACATAATCAATTTCTTCATCCTTGTTTCCATTAAGAGTTTTTTCTTCAACAGAAGTTATTAATTTTTCAGTGTTTTGTTCGGATTGAATTTCTTCATATTCATCATCTTTTTCAATCGAATTCGGTTTTTCTTCGATTACCGGAGAATAAGCCATTTCTTCATCCGATTTATGTATCATTAAGTTATTTTCTGTCTCAGCCTCCTCCTTGAAGGAAATAATTTCTGACATAGCAAACCTCCGATGAAATCCATCCCAAATCGATTTTAGTCGATCTATCGATTTATGGATATCGAGATCTATAGCCAGCATAATCATTATGAACAGAGCTGCCAGGATGACGATTGGTGCGCCAACCTGCCCGAGTATCCTTATCGTAACATCAGCGAGGAAAGCACCAACTACACCGCTCCATTCTTTATTTACATCGGTGATTATCAGATTTATTATTCCGAAAGTAGTTGAAATCAAAAGTAAAAAAATAATTGCGTAGTTTGTGAAGGTAATTAGTCTTTGAAATTCTTTTTTTCGAAAGATGAACCATGCCCAGAGAATAAGTAGAGCCGGTATGATCAGAGAAGAATAACCGACCGTCGAGTTTACAAAAAAATCGGCTACAAGTGCGCCGAACAATCCCAATCTGTTATGCAACTGGGAAGCCATTTCCCTAATGTGTTCATCAAATGGTAGACGAAAAATATCTAAAAAAGTAAGCTGATCGAGAATAGCTTCGTCAGCCGAAGAATAACTGATGACGCTTAGAACCATAATTAATCCAGCGACAAAGCTGATAATGGTTACAATTGTTCGTCTTCGTTCCGCCTTGCGTTGGACTTTTCGCGATGATGAAGTTTGTGAATTTCTGCTTTTATCTGCCATCTTGCTCTACCAAGGTATCAGGTCTTTCGCTGTGAGTTTGATGGAAGTTCTTTTTGAAGACGAATCACATTCCCGACAAGTATAGGAAGAACGTTGATAGAATCAATCGAGCCACAAACTTTCAAGTCTTCAGAAAATCCAATTTCGGATATGTATCTTCCGTGGTCTGAAGTTTTTAACATTTTTATGATACTCTTACCGAAGTGCTTATCAAGCGCTGCACACGTGATACCTTCATCATCAAGTAAAAGTTCGTCTTCAATTTCGGTCCCGAGAGTATTAATGATCCGCCCTGCACATACCGCATCTTCTAAGCAGAAATGATTATCATTACCTGCACAAATAATCGTGAACTTATCGTTTAATGTTTTTAAAAATTCCACAACTTTTGAAAGATTAACATAACCCGCAACAATAAGGTTCTTCGCATGTTTTCCTTTGACAATAGCAACGGAGCCATTCGTTGTCATTAAAATAATTGATTTCCCACTCACCACATCTACTCGATATTCAAGCGGAGAATTCCCAAGGTTAAAACCTTCTATCATTTTCGCATTTCGTTCCCCTGCTCTCAAGGTTACATCGCCATATAAACTGCCTGATATTTTTACCGCATTCTCAACACTGTTGACTGGAATTATTTCTTTTGCTCCGTTTTGTAAAGCCATCGCTATTGATGTACTTGCCCTTAGAACATCTATTAATACTACGTTCTTATCCTTGAGTTGCATTTCTTCAACATTTGCCTGGGAGAAATGCACTGCAATTTCGAGATGCGATTTTGGTTTGATCTTTTTCATTTTTTGATGAATGGCATTGAAACAACTTTTGCTTTGGTTTCTTTATTTCTTATTAGAATACTGATCGGATTGCCGGGTTGTGTTGCGGCAGCCTCGACATAACCCATCCCAATTCCTATATCAAGGATCGGAGATACTGTTCCACTTGTAACATGACCGATTGATTTACCATCTATTCGAATTTCATAACCATGTCTTGGAAATGATTTTTCTTCGTTTATCGTAAATCCTACTAATTTCCTCTTTACCCCTTCTTCTTTTATTTTTGAAAGAATATCACGCCCAATAAAATCGCCTTTTTCAAATTTTGTTATCCATCCTAATCCTGCCTCAAGTGGATTTGTCGTCTTATCGATGTCGTTGCCGTATAAACAAAAACCCATTTCCAACCGCAGGGTGTCACGGGCGGCAAGGCCGATTGGCTGAATGTCGAATTCTCGCCCTGCGTCCATCACAGCATTCCAAATACGCTCACCGATCGATGGTGCTGCATCGAAGTAAAGCTCATATCCAAGTTCACCTGTATAACCAGTCCGAGAGATGAGCATATCGATGCGAGCGAGCTTTGCACGAACAAATGAATAATATGGAACTGCTGAAAGATTCACGCTTGTTAGTTTCTGCAATGTCATAAGTGATTTCGGCCCTTGAATTGCAAGAAGCGCAATATCATCACTCTTATTTATTACATCGGCATCTATATTATCAACATTTGATATAATCCAATCAAAATCTTTTTTCAAATTCGAGGCATTAACAACAAACATAAAATGATCCTCCACTCTATAGATGAGTAGATCATCGACAATTCCCCCATCAGGAAAACACATAGCCGAGTATTGGACTTTTCCATCTTTTAATTTTAATGCATCATTGGTTGTAACTTTTTGAACTAAAGATAATGCATCACGTCCTCGTATTTCGAACTCACCCATGTGCGATACATCAAAAATACCTACATTTGTCCGAACCGCTTTATGCTCATTAATGATGCTCGTATATTGAATTGGCATTTCATACCCGGCGAACTCAACTATCTTCGCCCCAAGTTGTTTGTGTATATTATAAAATGCTGTTCGCTTCATAATTTATTTCGGTACCTTTTGCCAATCTGAGAGAAATTTATCCAATCCAATGTCTGTCAATGGATGTTGTATCAGTTGTATTAAAACGTTGTATGGAATCGTAGCAATATCAGCACCGATGAGCGCCGCATCCACGACATGCATGGGATGACGAACACTAGCAACAAGCACTTGTGTATCATACCCATAATTTCGATAGATAGTAATTATTTGAGATATCAGATCCATTCCGTTTGTACTAATATCGTCTAATCGACCGATAAAGGGACTTATTATATACGCACCTGACTTGGCTGCAAGAAGTGCCTGATTGGGAGAAAAGCAGAGTGTAACATTAGTTCGTATACCTTCCGCCTTGAAACTTTTAACTACTTTCAATCCTTCTTTAATAAGAGGAACTTTAATTACAATTTTATCATCCAATTTCGCTAATTCACGCCCTTCTTTTAACATCCCTTCATAGTCTGTTGCAATAACTTCTGCACTGACTTCTCCATCAACGATCGAACAAATTGTCTTTATTAGTTCTTTAAAATTTTTTCCCTCTTTTGCGACTAAACTTGGATTTGTCGTAACCCCATCGAGCAGTCCCATACTTGCAGTTTCTCTAATTTCATCAATATTAGCAGTATCGATAAATATTTTCATAGAAGTCCTTTTTATATTTCATGAATTATAAAGTTCTGTAATGTCTTTATTTTGTTTATAAGAATAACAATAAAAATCCGCAGGAGATGATTTTGCATCTTCTTCAATGCGTATAATTAGACGATAACGAAACATCATTTTCGTAATTCGACTTATCGTTCCTTCTCGTAAATATTGTGCGATATTGGAATGGACTTTGAGTTTCAAGCGGAATTCATGTGATTCTGCCTTAAAACGGCGGATCCATCGCTCGATATGATTTACAATACTAGATTTTGATTCGACCATACCTCCCCCACCACAAACGGGACATGGCTCGCTAAAGCTACTCAAGATATTCTGTCGAATCCGTTGGCGAGTGATTTGGACAATACCGATTTCGGTCATTGGTAAAACTGTTACTTTGGCTCTATCGCGCCTAAATTCTTTCCGTAGTTCATCATAAACTTTTTTACGATTCTTCTCTTCTTCTAAGTCAATAAAATCGACAACGATTATTCCGCCTATGTCACGCAGCCGGAGCTGCCTGCAAATTTCGCGTGAAGCTTCAAGATTAGTTCTTAGCGAATTTAATTCTTGTTCTCTTTTCGCTGCATACCTTCCGCTATTGACATCAATAACGACCATCGCCTCGGTCTGCTCTATAATGATATACCCTCCACTTTTAAGCCAAACTTTCCGACTTAAGGCAGCAACAATTTCTTTCTCGACCTCAAAAGTATCGAAAACAGGTTCACGTTCTTTGTATAGCTCGATTTTATCTACAAGTTCAGGTGAGACTGATTTTACATATAACCGAATCTCTTTAAATAATTTCTTTGAGTCAACGACAATGCGATCAACAGATTCGGAAAAGAGATCACGAATTACACTCGATGTCGTGGTCATATCTTTATAAACAAGTGTAGGAGCGTCTTCCGATTTGATACTTTTTTCAATGTCTCGCCAGTTTGAAAGGAGTGATTCAATATCTTGCTTTAGAGTTGCTTCATCTTGTTCTTGCGCAACAGTCCGAATGATCGCTCCAAAAGTTTCTGGAAGCATACTTCTGACTATTCGGCGAAGACGCCGCTTCTCTTTGAAATTCTGAAGTTTTTTGGAAACACCAATCTTACCCTCAAATGGGAGTAAAACTAGGAAACGACCAGGTAAAGAAACTTCGGACGTAACTCTAACTCCTTTTTTTCCTATAGGTTCTTTCGTTACCTGAACAAGGATATCCTGTCCTCTTTTCAGCTCCGGAATCGATCTGTCTTTTCCATTCTCTTTGAGCCCTTGTCGCTTAATTTGTGATACTGATTGTGTAGTCCTTCGTGGCAGGGTTGTTTTGATGTCAGATGTTTGGGACCCATTTTCCACGGCAATTTCATCTCCATCGTTGTCTTCCTCAATATCAACATCAGAGTCTTCATCCCCAATAAGAGAAGAATATTCACCAAAAGAGTTTCCGATGTCAGAAAAATGGAGAAATGCATCTTGTTTCAAACCCAAGTTGATGAATGCAGCTCTGATGCCGGGCATTACTTTGGCAACCTTCCCTAAATATATATCGCCTACCGATCGCTCTTTTTCTGGAGTTTCAACAAATAGCTCTGCTAAGCGACCATCCTCCGTGATGGCGATCCGTATTTCGTTGGCAATAGCATTGATAATAATTTCTTTTCGCATTGTTATTACTTCGTCCCTTCGAATCGTTCCCAGATATTTTTTGGAGTACCCGGTGAAGATCCATTAATTCATTAGTACAACGGCGCCAACGGATCGATGCCGCGGCGAAGCCCTGGAACGAAATGGGTAAAATCCCCTTTTGGGGGAGATAAATTCGTTGTATTATCATACCCAACATCGTTAACCACTGACCTGTTGCTATATTACTAAACATTAAAATAATTAAAAATTCGTTTAATTTATAGATTTGACAGATATAAAATAAGAAATTCTCGGTTGGATTGCAATAATGAAAAGAAAGAGGTCAAGCTTCCCCACGTCACACGAAAATAGCTTCGTACCGCTGCTTCCTTCCGGACCTGACGGGGTTTGGAAGTTTCCCGTTGCATAGGACTTGACCCCAATAACTAAAATAAATTACATATTTTATTCTGAAGATGCAAAGCATTCGATATCATTGCATCTCTCTACTTAAAAAAATTATTTAGCAACACTCCGCATTATAGCTCTGGTTAGATCCTTTATCTCATACGGCTTTGTTAGATAATCTATAGCACCGCTCTTGACAGCTTCAAGAGCTACAGCGAGATCATCAACCCCAGTCAACATGATAATGCGAGATGTAACCTTTCTTTGTTTTAAATATTTTAATACTTCCAAGCCATTCACTCGCGGCATTCGAATATCTAATAAAATAACGTCATAACTTTTTTCTTTCAACATCTCTAACGCAGTATCACCGTCGTCCGCAGTTTCGATATAAAATCCCTCATCCGATAACTGGTGTTGGACTAAGAATCTTAAATGATCTTCATCATCCACATATAAAATCCGAATCTGTTTGCTCATTCGTTTCCTCCTATGAATTTGATTGTTTTTAAATAATTAATAGTGGGTTGCATGTTCTGATTCAGCAGGAAAATGATGTGCTGTCTTTTCCCATCTTAATTCCTTCTTACGAAATGCCGCCCTTGTGAATTGAAATAACGCCCTTCCAGTTGCACTAAAATTAATAATGTTCGAGACCGGTAATCGAATTACACTCAGGAATGCCGCCCAAAAACCATATACACGCCGCACCGTTATGAATCTATGTACTATTCGCCATAGCATCAGAACACTATCAATTACAACGAGATCCCACAATATGGTTCCTTTAACAACGATCGGTGGAAGTTGGCGATACGCAGCGAATCCAAACCGAATCCCTTCATAAAGAATTAAATAAAGTATTACGACATAGGCAAAAAAGTTTATAAGATTCGTAATGATTGCTTTTCGGTCGCGGTATAGTACAAATCTGAACTTAGCATCACCTTTCCAACCAATAGTTTGCCATGATTGGAGACAAATACCGGTAATCCACCTGCTTTTTTGTTTTATAGATGCTTTCATCGAATGTGGAAAATACCCGCGGGTTGCACAGTTAATTCCAAATGGTTTATATGTAAATAAAAGATTTGCTTTTCCTAATGCTAATCGCAATGCGAGGTCATAATCTTCTGTGAGCGAGGTAGAACGGAAAATATTTTTCGCATACGACGTACCGATAAATTCGATGATCCAGCGGTTGAATGCAGTTCCGACACCTGCTGATGGCACGAATCCACTAAAATGCTGGCGAACGAAGAGATCTTTTGTATGGTATTCTGCAAATTCATCTGCATAAGTCCAATGCACAAGATTTAAATGATTTGTGTTCAACGGAAACACTGGCATTTGTACCATATCGTACTCAGGAATTAATGCATTATGGATCTTTAAAGACATGGGATGAACAACATCTTCTGAATCGTGCATTACAATAATATCATATCGTATTCCCGTTCTGTTCTCCCACCGAATCATTCCTTCATGTATCTGATTAAGATTATCTGCTTTAGTTGTCGGTCCCTCTTTTTCGGATATCACTGCATGAACATTTGGAAATTGCCTGCTGATTTGATCAACTTTCATGAGAGTAGCAGGGTCGTTCGGATAAACACCGACAAATATATCGTAGTTTTTATATTGAATTGTGCTGCAAGCGTTGATTAACATTTTATCTATAACCTCGTATTCATGCCATGCTGGTATATAAATAGCGATGGGTTTCTCAACAATTTGATGGAGCTTTTCAGGAGATTCATATCGAAATTTATTGAACTTCTTTCGCATGAATAGATGGTGAACCCAATAATACATATCAACAAATAAATCGTCTAAACCACTCATGAATAGAAAGGTTGCAACAATAAAGGTCGCCATATACAATGTTGAGTATGAAGCGCGAAATATTTCGATTAACCAGTCAATCATATGTCAGAAGGAACGTTCAAATATTAGAAAATATCTACACATACTGTAATAACGTTTATATGGATTAGGACTACCGAAATAATTTAAATACTGACCAACATCATATTCCGCCGATAAATAAACTCCCCATTCGATATGGGGTATAATTTGAATTCCAATTCCACCTTCGACTAGATTATTGTAAAATTCTTTTTCGGTGTCGCGAACTAAATTGCCCTTCGAAAAAATATCAACAGCAGTGTACGACACTTCTATCATGCGAAGTCCCAATCTTCCCTGAAGATACCCGATACTGTTCTGGTAACGTGAATAATATCCAACGGATGAATAGATATCGGCAAACGGTGTATATGGAGTTTTAAATTTAGAGTTGTATGTAAACGTAGGATAAATTCCGTACGAATAAATTGCAACTGTCCGAAAATCATTTTTTGGTTTTAATAAAGTGCCTTCAGCGATTAAATCAAAAGCTAAACCATCTTGTATATTAATTTGAAATCCTTCAAGTGGTTTAATATTAATCCCTAATCCAAGTATTAGAGAATTATCAGATATAATCATAGGCGTAAGACCACCACGTGAACGTGCATCACCAGATAGCATGATGAAACCAAAACCGCTAAGGATTTTATCATCGGTCAGGAAGTATCCACGCTGCATTTCAGCTTGTAAAAATGATGTCTCCCACCGGGTATCATAAAATGCTGCGGTGTAAATACGCGTCCACCAATTGGATTGCCTCTCTTGGATTACTTTTAACTCCTCTCGAGCTTTTATTTTAATATCTTGGGATGAACTTGATTCGAGTTCTTCTAAAATTTTCTCGGCTTTTTCTTTTTGGTCAACAAGTAAATATGTATAAGCAATCTGCAATTTTATTGTGTCTGATGGGTATAGACTTTCAGCAAAGTAAAATTGTTGCAAAGCAAGATCATATTTTTGAAGTGAGTTATATATATATCCGAGTTGTCTCCGATAATCAACATTCATCGGTTCGATTGATATAGCACTTTCAAACAAACGTTCCGCCTCGTTAGGATTGCTATCCAAAAGAGAATACGCACGTTCAAGGATTACCGAGAGAGAAGAATCCTGAACGATCTGGGAATGTCCAGTATCCTCGACTAACAACAACAAAAAAAATAATATTACAAATAACTTGAAACCTCTGAAAAATTCATAATTAGTTGTCATGTTGAGCGGAGCGAAACATCTTGTCTTGCAAAAACGAGAAAGATTCTTCACTTCCTGCCCGCCGTCCACCATTGCCGACTTTGGCAGGCGGGCGTTCAGAATGACATAATGATGAAAAAAGTTTTTCAGAGGTTTCAACTTAATATATCTCATTATCTTAAAAATAAAAATCTATCCTATTATAGAAACATATATCAACGAGAGATTAAATGCTTGTGTGATTATACGAATTTTACCACCATCAAACAAATTATTTAGTAATCCATAAGAAGTACTTAACATACTGATGTTACACACAGAACTAAATAATCATCTTTGCGAACCTTAGCGTTCTTAGCGACTTTGCGGTTCCTCTTCATTTCCAAGAGCAATTTAGCATTTTGGTTAACATATATAAATTATGAATCATTGCACAATTTATCCGTGATGGTTGTCAATATAGTTTTTCGATTTATCCAGGTTTTGCATTTATTTGGATTTTTTATCGAAAATTCATACAATGCTTCTAAACGATTTCCAAAACAATTTATAATATTCGAATTAGGACATAACCATGAAAGAAACAGTACTTGATAGATTTCTACGATATGTAAAGATCGATACTCAATCAAAGGAGGATTCAGATACTTATCCAAGCACTAAGAAACAATTCGACTTACTCAATCTGCTCGTGAAAGAGTTAAAAATACTCGGGCTACAAGATGTTAATATTGATCAATATGGTTATGTGATAGCCACTTTACCGAGCAATATTCCACCAACAGATAGATCATTTCAAAAAGTTCCATCGATTGGATTGATTGCACATGTAGATACTTCGCCTTCCGCAAATGGTGAAAATGTTAAAGCTCAAATGCTTACATACAACGGAGGTGATATAGTTCTTCCGGGTGATCCGTCCATTGTCATACGTGAAGCTGAGAACCCAGAATTAAGAAAATGTATTGGTAAAACTATAATTACATCAGACGGAACTACACTACTCGGAGCAGATAACAAAGCCGGTATTGCTATTATCATGACCGCGATCCAATCGCTTTTAAGTAATCCAAAAATATTACATGGTAACATCAAAGTTGGATTCACACCGGACGAGGAGGTGGGGAATGGAACAAAATATTTCGATCTAAAAAAATTCGGAGCTGATGTTGCCTATACGGTAGATGGCGATGCAATCGGTGAATTGAATAAAGAAACATTCAGCGCAAACAGCGCCATTATTACCGTTCATGGTCGGAACATCCATCCTGGGACAGCGAAAAATAAAATGGTTAATTCGATCCGGGCTATGGCAGATATTATTGTTCGGATGCCGAAAGATGTAGCACCAGAAACGACTGAAGGTTATGAGCCGTATATTCATCCTCATGTCCTCAAGGGTGAAGAAGAAAAAACGACGCTGAATATTTTATTGCGGGATTTTAAAACCGAAGGATTAGACACGCTAAAACAAAAATTGGAAAATATTATCCAAGAAGTTAAACCTTTACATCCAAAAGCGAGGATTGAATTAGAAATAAAAGAGTCGTACCGCAATATGCGTGAAGGTTTAGAGAAAGAACCGCGTGTGATTGAATGTTTATTTGATGCGACCAAGCGTGCAGGTCTTGAACCCAAATGGGTACCAATCCGCGGTGGTACGGATGGTTCACGATTGACAGCGATGGGACTGCCATGTCCGAATATTTTCACAGGCGGACAAAACTTTCACGGCAAAACTGAGTGGATTTCGCTTTGGGGTATGGAAAAATCTATCGAAACTGTTCTGAATTTAGTTCAAGTCTGGGTTGAAAAAAGTAGAAATTGATTAATATGAAATATTTTTTAAAATTTATGTTCGCACTCATCCTCGCAATCATGTTTGGTTATTTTTTATCTTGTAAAGATGTGCCAACCAAACCTCCATCACCGCCTTCCGAATCTTTTAGTCTGCGTATCAGTGTAAAAGATAGTGCGGGGAATCCCGTTCGAGGTTTACAAATCTCTGGTGGAAATCTTCTACCTCAAAATCTAAATCCCACACACCGATTAATTGTTTCAACGGTATTCAAACTATCGACAACATTACAAGATACAAGCACTGGATTAATTCACTTCCTAGATTCAATATTGATAGTTAATGCTGACCAAGATATTGTTACAAATCAACTCGGATATACATCCTCAGATGGAACATTCTATACAGAAGATACAACCTTGTTTCCCAATTTATCTAACTATAGATTTTTCAACATAACAAACAAAAACCACGATATTGTTGGCAATTTTTCTATCCTTGATACTATGCAGTTTGTTTTAAGAGACACACAAAATCAGCATCGGGCTGCAGCAATCTTTTACGGTGTTTTGAAACCGGGGAAGAATGAATTTTCTTTTTTCTGGATACCGAATGTTGACCAGATTCCACCAAACGTACATACATCTTCTTCAACACACTCCTTTTCTTATGTTCAGAAAGGAAACGATGATACGTCGCGATGGAACCATATAATCATTCGCGATTCAGTAGGACGACCAAAAGATTTATTTTTAGCACGTTCAGACCTCATTTCAAATCCAGATTACTCAGAATTACCTCCCCTTCCACCCCCTCCAGGATACGATGTACGTTTTTCTACGAATCATTCAATACGAGCATATCCATCAAATTTAAAACCTGATAGTGTATATGTTTATAGAATTAAAATTCAATCGAATGCCTTTCCGCTTACATTCGAGTGGAAGTTTGTTGACCAACCTGCCCTATTCGAATTGACCAGTTGCCCTGGTAAAAATGTAATTGGTCCTTTCACACTTCTTGACAGCGGCACAATAAAACTCAACGATCCGACACTCGATTGTCTTATTATAAAACTTATCGTAAAAAATAAATTGTCTCAAAACTATCCTAATCCATTTACTCACACGACGTCGATTAGATTTTTTGTGTATCAGCCATCTTATATTACAATGAAAGTTCATAAAATCACCGGCGAAGTTATTTCGATATTAGTCAACAACGAATATTTCCCACCCGGCTATTATACTCAACAATTTCAAACTGATAACTTAAAATGATTCTAACGACTCTTAAACAATTCATCTACATATTGATCATCCCCTTCGGCACGCTAACAGTTGCCGGATATAGCAGCGAGAATAATAATAAGCAAGATCATTCGTCTGTGCACCGTCAGATAACGCAAATCATTAGAGAGAATAGCACCACAATATCATTCAACCTCGATTCAGCGAAATGCGGGTTACCGTTAATGTTCGAGATCATAAAAAACTGGAATAATTTATCTGAAAAACAGAAAGACCAAATACGATCACTACTTGCAGCACCGACAATGCAAAAATCACGGATCATTGGAAATTTTCAGATTCATTATGACACCACAGGCATTAATGAACCAGCGCTTCTTGATAACAATTTCCAACGTATTCAGAATACGGCTGAGGCATATATCGATTCTGTGGGAAAATATTTCAACCAAGTATGGTTGATCCAAGTTGATTCGCTTGGATATGATGCCCCGATTTTTCGTTTAGGTTTATCAAATTATGAAATTTACATTGAAGAACTTGGCGGTTCTTTATATGGAGCTACATATCTCCGTAATCAGATCGGTAATTATTCACCACCACGATACTCTTCTCACATCGAGATAGATAACGATTTCAATCTACACTATAGTCGAGGGATGGCAGGATTAAAAGTTACTGCCGCACACGAATTTCATCACGCAATCCAATTAAGTGGCTACGGTTATCGGGATCCTGATTTATACTTATATGAGATTACATCAACCTGGATGGAAGATGTTCTATATACCGAGGTTAATGATTACTACAATTATCTTAAAGCTCCGAATGGTGTGCCCAAAGGACATTTTGCATCACCTGCTACTGCTTTCACATATACTAACTCAAATATTGAATACAGTAGAGCCATTTGGGGAAAATTTATTGAGAAGCGTTATTCAAAAGATGTAATGAGAAATGCTTGGGAATTCATGCGCTCTATGCAAAGCGTTCCTGCACTGGACAGCGCTTTGAAGATCCCTGGCAGTTCATTCAAAGAAGCTTTTTTAGATTGGACGATTTGGAATTATAATACTGGACTTCACGCTGATACTATAAATTATTATTCAGAAGGAAACTATTATCCACAGATTCGACAACAGGATACAGTACAATATACATCCCCTTCAACATCATTTTCAAAGCAAGTTCAAGCCATCAGCTCAATTTATTATCCTGTAAAAATTGGGGCTCATACAATGAGAGTTGCTATTTCAAACTTAGATGTATTAAATCCATATTCGCCATCGTTTTATGATTTTTCTTACGAGATGCGTGATTCGGGAGATCAAACATTTAAACATTTAACCAATGGTCTTTATGTCAGGTTAAATGTTAGTATTCCTTCAAATTGGATATCACATGAGTCGGTCGATATTGTGACTGATTTTTCACCTGAAGTTATTCCCCAGGAAATTGTTCTTGCACAAAATTTTCCAAATCCATTTAATCCAACAACGACGATTAAATTCAATATACCAAAGAAAGAATTTATAACTTTAAAAATCTATAATATACTCGGTGAAGAAATAACAACACTTATTGAAAAAGAAGTGATGGTTGGTGAGCATAGTGTGATATGGAATGCAACTGGTCAACCAAGTGGAATATATTTTTGCCGGATGCGAACTTCGACGTCTGAAACAATAAAAAAACTTATACTACTCAGATAGATTATTATTTTTTATCAACTATCATAACATAATCCATTAACAAAGGAATAATTTATGGAGCAAC
Source organism: uncultured Chlorobiaceae bacterium (assembly GCA_964471945.1). Taxonomy (GTDB): domain Bacteria; phylum Bacteroidota; class Ignavibacteria; order UBA10030; family SZUA-254; genus JASEHD01. The sequence continues at coordinate 102,299 of CAYYIJ010000001.1, read as the reverse complement.
CCACCACCACTATTACTGGTTTACCGGAAAATGCGTACAAAGAATTAAAAGAGGGGGCAAGCTACCGTCCCATCATGGATCCAACAAAATCTTATCCCGAAGTAACGGGATGGTCGATTGGCTGGGGACTTATAATGGCTGTTCTCTTCTCTGCTGCAGCTGCATATTCAGGTTTAAAAATCGGGCAGGTATTCGAAGCTGCAATACCAATTGCAATCCTTGCAGTTGGTCTATCGGCAGCTTTTAAAAAGAAGAATGCACTCGGGCAAAATGTTATTATCCAATCCATCGGCGCATCTTCGGGAGTTATTGTAGCAGGGGCTATATTTACAATCCCTGCTCTTTACATTCTAGATTTGCCGACAAGTTTTTATCAAATGTTCCTTGCTTCTTTATTTGGAGGATGTTTGGGAATTTTATTCCTGATTCCATTCAGAAAATATTTTGTTAAGGATATGCACGGAAAGTTTCCATTCCCCGAAGCAACCGCGACTACAGAAATTCTTGTCGCAGGTGAAAAAGGCGGAAAGCAAGCTGGTGTTCTTGTGGTAGCTGGTTTAATCGGTGGTATCTTTGATTTCCTCTTCAGCGCTTTTGGTGCTTGGGCGGAAGTTGTTACTTCAAGAATGTTCCAATATGGTGAAGTGATGGCAGATAAATTAAAGATGGTTGCAAAAATTAATGTCTCAGCAATGGTCTTCGGCCTCGGATACATTGTGGGGTTGAAATATTCGGCAATAATCGCGGCTGGCTCATTTCTTTCATGGTTTGTTTTGATTCCATTGTTTTATGAAATCGGTCAATATCTTACAACTCCGCTGGGTGCAACTGCAACTAAACTAATTGCTGATATGAGTGCCGAGGAAATATTCAGATCATACGTCCGCCAGATTGGTATAGGTGGTATTGCAATGGCAGGAATCATCGGCATACTTCGCTCATCAAAAATTATTAGCGGGGCATTCAAACTTGCATACAAAGAAATCTTCCATCGGAAAGCGGGCGACCTCGAATCGACCGTAAGATGGCAAACTGACCTGAAAATGAACTTCATTGTTTTACTCATACTCTTAGCTGCGCTTTTGCTTTTTGTTTTCTTTTATGGCGGTGTTGTCTTTAACTTCACTCATGCTATTGTCGGATTAATGATTGTTATCATAATTGCATTTCTCTTTACTACCGTAGCAGCAAATGCAATCGCTATAGTTGGGACAAATCCAGTTTCGGGAATGACATTGATGACGCTGATTCTTTCTTCATTCATCCTCGTTCGAATTGGATTATCTGGAACATCGGGAATGATTAGCGCTCTGATAATCGGCGGTGTTGTATGTACGGCTCTATCAGTTGCTGGTGGATTTATAACCGATCTTAAAATAGGATATTGGTTAGGTTCAACACCTAAAAAACAAGAAACTTGGAAGTTTCTAGGTGTTCTCGTTTCCGCGGCAACCGTTGGTGGTGTGATTATGATTCTCAATGAGACTTATGGATTTAAAGGTCCGAACGCGATGGCCGCACCGCAAGCAAACGCGATGGCAGCAGTGATTCAGCCGTTGATGTCGGAAACACCCGCACCATGGATACTATATCTTGTTGGATGCGTAATTTCTCTGATTCTTATCATGGTGAAAATTCCACCACTTGCATTTGCGCTCGGGATGTATATCCCGCAAGAGTTAAATGTTCCATTAGTTTTTGGCGGACTTGTTGCCTGGTTCGTTACATCTAGAACAAAGAACGAAAAACTAAACAATGCACGATTTTCAAGAGGGACATTAATCGCATCAGGATTTATCGCAGGCGGCTCGCTATTCGGAGTTCTTAATGCTCTCATCAGATTTGGCGGTGCGAATTGGTATAATGCGGAATGGGCAGAATCACATGCAGGTGAAATCCTTGGTTTAATTATGTTCGGTGGACTTATCGCTTACGCTTTGTGGGATACATTGCGAGCTAAGGAAGAATAAAGTTTCAGAGGTGCTGTTCGTCTTTAATGTGTACAACACCTATAGTACCTGTCACGCTGTGTTTGTCGAAGCGTGAGCTTGTAGTAAATAGTCATGGTTCGACAAGCTCACCATGACTTTTACGTTTTTTTAGAAGTCTCTTATAATAAAATCCGTCTCCCAGACAATCAATAATATGTTAAAATATTTGAATAAGGGATTCGTATGCATATACAAAAACTTCTACTCCCGCTACTGCTTGTGGGAATGGCACAAGCACAGGTAAAATATTTTCCATACACAGAAAATTTTGACAGCGTTGTTGCACCGGTGTTACCTGTAGGCTGGATTACTTCGGCTAACAGAACATCAACAGGCGATTTCACGACTACAAAATCAACACCTCGCTCGGATTCGAATGCCATCATCAGTACAAATTCAAAAATAACTCAGTGGCTTATTTCTCCTCTTATAGATTTCTCTAATAAGGAAGTCGATACACTAAAGTTTTATGAGCGAAGATCAAGTACACACAATTCTGGTTTAATCATTGAAGCATCAATAGATGGCGGCATAACATTTCCAATCATCCTTAGCGATACACTTCACAACCCTGGAATAACTTCTTATGTTTTACGCAAGCTGAAGCTTGCGGCTGCACTTAACAATCAGCCATCGGCTAAAATACGTTGGCGTGTGGTTGGAAATGGAACAGGTGCAACCGGTACAATCCGCTTCGACGATATCACAATCACTGCACTCTATAATACCGATGTGGCAGTATCATCAATTCGTTTTCAACCCGCATACCCAGTCATCGGTGATACAGTGATCGTGATGACTACAATCAAGAATGCCGGTTTGCAGCCGTTTCAAAATATATCCGTTGAGTTTTATATCGACACGAACAACAATTTACAACCGGAATTGGAAGAGTTGTTTGGCTCTTCACTCATCAACCAAACACTCCAACAAGGTGATACGATGCAGGTTCAATCGTTATTAAAAAACGTATCTTTCGGAGATCATACTATTATTATTAAAAATATTCTCCTCGGAGATCAAAATAGCTTTAACGATATAAAACACACAACACTTTCCATTGGTTTTCCACCTCAAACCATTATCATTAACGAAATTATGTACGCCCCAACAAGTCCGGAACCTGAGTGGGTCGAGCTTTACAATTGTTCATCAGATACTGTTAACCTAAACAATTGGAAAATCAGCAATCGTAATCTTAAACCCCGGTACAATCTCACAGCATCATCAATATATCTCAAGCCGAGAGAGTTTTGTATCGTAACTAAGGATCTCTCACTTTTTACTGCCATTCATTCCGACATTCAATCACAAATAATCCAATCTCCAACCATTCCAACATATCTTTTTAACAACAACGGTGATATGGTGGTATTGTCCGATTCTCGAGGAGCTATAATGGATAGTGTCAGATATTCCCCAACTTGGGGCGGAACAAACGGAAAATCATTGGAACGGATAGATTTTGCTGTTGATTCAAACGATTCGTTGAACTGGGGAACAAGTAAAGATTCGAAGGGAAGCACGCCGGGAAGACATAATTATCTAACACCTCTCGAACACGACCTCTGCGTCCTCCATGTCTCTGCAGTGAATTATTTTTATAATAATACTCTTCTTTCGGTCTTAGTCCGAAATGCTGGCCGTCAACCGATTGAAAATTTCGAAGTTTCTCTTTTCCATGATAAGAATCGGGATACGATTCCTGACCCAGTTGAACTTTTTTCAACTCAATTTATAGCATCTCCAATACTTCCAAAGGATTCTATTTCAATCATATTTCAATGGTTAAACCCTGCGCTTGGTAAAAATATTTTAATTGCTATAGTGAATTTCCCAGACGATTTGAGACAAAAAGACAATATGGTGTTTAGTGAAATTAAAATATCTTTCCCACCAAGTTCACTCATAATCAACGAAATCATGTATCAACCAAAAACAAATGAGCCGGAATATGTGGAACTTTTTAATCCTAATAACAAAACCGTCGATATATCTGGATGGAAAATTTCGGATAAACCGGATACTGGAAAAGAATCGAAAGCTAACGTCATTCGTCATTCATCATGTATAATTAGTGTTGGAGAATATTTAGTGATTGTATCAGACTCGTCTATCTTCAATCGGTTCTCTTATCTGACGGAATCGAGCTATCGTGTGATAGTAAAAAAAGACTTGATTAGCTTGAATAATGAAGGGGATGATATAATACTTACGGACCTAACAAGAACAACAATCGATAGCATGAAATATTTTCCTATCTGGCACAATCCTGATGTTGAAGATGTTAATGGAAGATCTTTGGAACGTATCAATCCGGATCTACCGGGTACTGATAAACGAAACTGGAGCACATGTGCAAACCCGCTTGGTGGAACACCCGGAAAACAAAATAGTATCTACACTACAGTTGTACAAAGTAGTGCATCGCTTTCTTTCTTTCCAAATCCTTTCTCACCCGATGGCGACGGTTTTGAAGATGTAACGATATTGAGATACCAACTTCCATCAACAACTGCGTTAATACGCGTGAGGATTTACGACGCAAAAGGGCGGCTTATCCGTGTGCTTGCTGATAGTGAACCAAGCGGCTCAATAGGTGAAATTATTTGGAACGGTTATAACGATGACCGAAACCGAGTGAGAATCGGTATTTATATTGTTCTCCTTGAAGCACTCGATGGAAATGGTGGTAGTTTTCTATCAGTAAAAGAAACAGTGGTAGTAGCCGCAAAGCTGTAGCCCGCCGAAGGCGGGTTGAATACTAAATCAATTAGTTCTTTCTGCTTGGGTCCAATTCTTTTATTTGCTTCTTTACTTCGTTTGCTTCTTGGCTCTTCGGTGACAATATTGCTAAATATCGTTTGAGTATATCGAATAATTTTAATTTTTCATTTTGTATCGTGTAGAGTTGTATTAGTTCAAGGTAAGGGGCTGCTAATCGATTATCTATCGTAATTGTTTTGTGAAAAACACCTTCTGCTTCTTTCACTTTATTTAATTTCAATAATGAACGTCCTGCTAATACGTAAACGTGCGATTGATCTGGTTTATACTGGATAGAAAGACCTAATTGAACAAGCGACTGTTCATATCTACCGAGATCAAAAAGTACTTGTGCAAGTTGATTTCTCATAGTAATATTTTCAACTTCAACAACTAAAATCTCATTCAGGATTTGCTCACACTTCTCGAGCTTTCCTCTTTTGAAAAGAATTGTGTTAAGTCCTTTCAAGAAATTACTTATTCTAGTACTCTCTGGATTATCATGGAATCGTTGGAACATTGTTGGATCGAACTTCGACCGTTTTAATGAATCAGGACAAGTATAAAGCCATATTGTTGGGCCTGTTTTTTCTTCATCAGGCTGAAGGATTAAAGCAGACCTCCAGTGTGTGCGTAATGTATCATAATATCCTAAAAATTCTCCATAACGTTTTGGCTCCATGCGAAATCTTCCATAATCATAATCGGAAGCAATAAGCAAGTCGAGGTCTTCGTACCAACGCGTATCGTAAAATGGTGCGGCTAACTCTGTTTCATACGACAGGTAAGGAATTCGGAACATTAAGTATTTGTTTTCTCTAGGGAACTCAACACCGTATGGACCGGTCGCGATCACAGACCCGGGTGGGAGGTTATCACTTATCCATTTTTTCGCTATCGCACGTGTATCGGGTAAACCTAATGGATAAAGATATTTATAATTACTCACTACCGGTTGAATAAGTAAAATAAATAATCCGATAAAAACTACAATTGACTTGAATATTTTTGATTGATAAACTTTCGAGTGTTGGTTCGATAAATATTTTTGAAAAATGTCCCATAATCTCATAACACCGATTGAGCCAATTAAAATCAGGATAGGTATTGCGGGGAAGATATATCTATCTGCCCGCATCTCCCATCGACCTATAATTATGAGATACAATATTGGAAATATAGATAACACAATCTGGGTTGTCTCTTTCTTTTTAAAGAAAATATAAATGGTTACGCAACAAATTATCAATAATATCCAACTCAGGTAAGCGGGAAGTGCTTCCAGAATATAGTAGTCGATTGTGCTGGTTGTTTGATCTACGCCGAGGTGTCCGATTTCCATGTGCCGTTGGACTTCACCGAAATCGCTTAGGAATTTATTCATCCGAAGTATGATATATGGATTGCAAAGGATAAAGACTATAATGGATGTTATTCCTGATAGTAGAAAACGTGGCTGAGTAAGTGTTTTTATTAAATTGCGCATGGAATCGGACTGGAGCATTTGAGCGAGAATAAGAACGGCAAGCAGTATAGCACCATTATATTTTGTTGATGCTGCCAATCCAATACTTATCCCGGCGCCAATATAATTTCTGAGTGATTGATCTTTCATCAGCTTTATTATGAAATAAAGTGATAATAAAACAAAGAATGTTAGTGGTGTATCGACATTTACAAAGTGTGCCTGTTTAATATGAAGAGGATTCAAAGCAAGAAGACATGCTGCGAGGATGGAGGTTCTTTTATCTACAATGGAAGAAATCAATTTATAGGCGATTATGATAGTTGTGATATCAAATAACACTGAAGTCGAACGGGCAATAATGATGACAGCCGATGAATCTTGCTCGAATGCCTGTAAAAACGAGGCGAGACTTGGATAAACACCGATAATATTTCCGATTAAATAATGAATGTTTTGAATCAGAAATTGCAAATAAAAAGTGAATGCAGGATATGTAAAAAAGTTCGGGTCGAACTGATAACCTGGGTTTCCAATATTCCAGAATCTCCACGAGATACTAAGAGGTATTGCTTCTTCATACAAATCGGGTAGCCCCCAATTAATATACCAGATGCGAAGCAATGCACCGACGAAAATAATAAAAAAGAGTGAAATGTTATCATGAAATATTTTCTTCATTTAGTTGTCCTTGTTTGTATATGCAATTCCTGAATTCGCTCAACTGTTAATCGAGCGGTTTCGCTTCCCGGAGGAAGGATTTGTAAATATTTGTTTAAGATAGCAATAATTTTTTGATTTTCATTTTGTGTTCGATAAAGTAGTTCCAGATCGAGATAGCAAATCGTTAATCTATTATTCATTTCTAACGCTTTATAAAGCTGGGCTTCAGCTTCAGCAAATTGTCCAAGACGGAGAAGTAAGCTTCCGCGGAGTGCAGCCAGTTCAGGTTGATTTGGTTTTAATTGAAGTGAACGATTCACTACGTCCAAACATGTTGGTATCTCAGCAAGTTTGAAAAGTGTCATAGCAAATGCTCTTAATATTCTGATGTTCTCAGTATCATAATCTATTGCGATGGTAAGTAATTGTCCGCTCTTGAGTAATTTCCCCATATTGAAATGTGCAAAAGCGAGCCGTTCTAAAAAATCAGCAACTATATTTTTTTCTTGTATGATGCTGAGCTTTTTCAGAAGGTCGAACTCGAATAATTCCGTTCGTATAGAATCATGTGGTTGATAAAACCAGAATATTGGTCCCATCTGGTCTGAAGTCGGTTGTATTTCATGTACCATTTTCCAGTGTAACTTGAGAGAATCGTAATATGCCAGAACAGATTTATATCGCTCTGGCTCGAGGGTAAATCGTCCGTAGTCATAATCACTTGCAATAAGAAGATCAAAATCTTTATACCAACGGGCATCGTAGAAGGGTGCAAGTGCTTCCGAACCAGTGGGAGTAAAAGGTATCATAAAAAATGAAAAATTGCCTTTAGGAAGATTTATACCAAAAGGACCAGTGGCAATTGTAGAACGATGCACTATGTTCTTTAGTATCCACTCTTTTGCAATAGTTCGTGTGTCTGTTAATGTTAGCGAATGAAGATATTTGTAATTTTCGATTGCTAATGGTATCGCCATTAACGAACCGAGGATCGCCAATATCCCGAACAGGACAAAGTATGATTGTGGGATTTGTTCTTTACGTAATCGTATAAACCATTCCCACATCACTCTCATTCCGATTGTTCCGATGACGATAAGGCTAGGGATAACTGGTACAAGATATCGTTCGGATCGCATTTCCCATGAACTGATAGTCACGAGGAAAATAATTGGGAATACGAGTAATATAAAATATGATTTGTTTCTTTTTAAGATGAGATAAAAGATCGAAACTATGATGATTATATAAAAAACCCAGGTAAGATATTTTGGGAGAGCGTTTAAAAAATAAAAAGTAAGTGTACTCTCAGATGGTTCTATTCCTAAATGTCCATACGACATATGGAGTTTTTCGAAAGAGAAATCTCTCCAAAACTCACCAAAGCTAATAATGATAAAAGGATTAAAGAGAAAGAAGATGGTTGTCGCGATCGCTATACTTTGATAGAACGAAGAATCTTTGAGTGAGCGGATAGCATCAGTAATGGTTTGTGAGCGAAAAAGATGCGCTGATATTAGTACTACTAACAACAATGCACCGTTGTACTTTGTGGCTGTTGCTAATCCGATGCCCAAACCGGCTAACAGGTACCATTTCTTTTCTGAAGTGCTGTAAATCTTATGAATAAAAAATAAAGAGAGTATTACAAAAAAAGCGAGTGGAATATCGACATTGATTGAATGAGAATTCTGAATATGAAGTGGGTTAATTGCGAGAAGTCCAGCAGCAATCAGAGCAATTTTTTCACCAGCCAAATGCTTAACAAAAAGAAATATTATAAGTATTGTTCCTAAATCAAAGATTGCAGTAACAAGGCGTGCAAGGATAATTGAGATTGTATAACTCTCCTTAAATGATGCAACATCAGTGTAAATTCCTAAGAGATAGCCGATACCATAATGAATTGACTGGATTAGGTAATGAAAATAAAACGTGAATGCCGGATAGTTGAAAAAATGCGGATTGAAATCAAATCCGGGCATATCCCAATTCCAAAATTTCCAAGCAATAGAGAACGGCGTTGCCTCTTCATACAACTCTGGTAATCCCCACGTAATATGCCATAGACGCAGCGATAATCCAAGAGCGAGGATAGATAACAGTGTGCAAATATGATAATTTATTTTTTTAGGAATTATTTGATTTTCTGGAACTTCAATCATAACTAATTATCGTAATGAGATTAAAGATAAGATATTTTAGTGGAGTGTTCAAGAAAAATGTTTAACTCTAGGTTATCTCATCGTCACCGAACAAATCGATAACAAGGATGATGGCAAAATCTTCATTCAGGTTAAAAAGATGGTGTTGATAAGATAAGGACATTTATCCCAACAGTAACAGTTATTTATGAGAAAGTAAAACCCCAATCAGTAATGATTGGGGTTTCTTATTGGGAAAAATAAATTGTTGACGGTGTTTATATTATTCTTATCCTGCCAATAAAATAACCGTTTTCGAACGCTTCCCACATTTGCCGTGCGAAAAGTTGGGCTTCGGATATTGTTGGATATCGACCTAATGCTACGCTGAAATAATTGTTAGATTCAACAACTGCCGCAACAAAGCCAGCTTCTTTCCACCGTGAGACCTCTTCCGCAGCAGGTGGTTCATTTTTATATGCGGCGATATAGATGCAGTATGCACGTAAAGTAGGTGTCTGTATTTCTACTTGGTCAACAGGTGCTCTGACTTTGGGAGTTATTTCAGGCGGTATGGAAGTTATATTAACTGATGTATCAACAATGGGTGGTTGTAAAATTTCTTGCGTTTGTTGTATTGATTCCGGCCGCTTCAGCGAAAAGATATAAACTAAAAATATAATTGAGGAAACTACTACAATAATAGACAAACCGATAAAAAAGTATTTAAGAAGTGAGACATATCCTTTGGATTTATTGGATTTAAGCTCGAGCTTTGACTCTTTTTCAGATGTAATAGAAGTATTTTTTTGAATATTCAGCGGCATTATATTATAATGTACAATTTCGAGTCACAGGTATCAATAGACAAAAGTATTTTCGGAAACTTAAATGAGTAAAACGTACCTAATTAGCAAAGATTATTATGATTTTTTTTGAAGTGCGAGCGGAGGAGTGTAAGTATTTCGGTATAATGAAGATTGATAATTTCACGCATTATACGCTTAGTTGCAAAAAGGAGATTATACCCAAACATATAAATAATTATTAAATGCAGTGCAGTAACAACCACAATTGATATTAAAAAAGCTTGTGAATAAATTGTGGGAAGATGTAAGAATTTTGAAAAAGAAGTTAATGTCAATAAAATAAATACGAACAATCCGTAAATAGCGATCCAGTACCATATCCATGAGCGAAAGATACCACGTTTTAAAAGCCGTTCAAATATTGATTGGTTCTCTGCAAGGTGTGAAAATATTGTTTGTGCGATCGCAGTTTGTTCATAACGTACAAGTGACTCGACTACGCTGCGTTCGTGTGGCTCAAGGAGAACGAGCAGTTCGCGTAAAATAATCTCATTCGATTTATGCAAAAAGCCAAAAAACTTTTTATCAAGCCAAATGTGAAGTTCTCCCAACCCATGGATCTTATTAATCCCATGTAGAAAAAAATAAATTAGATTTACGCTTATGAGCGTTAATAATAGGGATTCACAAAGTTTGATATTTGTTATAAAGTAGAATGTTGTATCGATCCCAACAATCGTTATCAATAATCCATAAATCATTAGAATTAAATACGCCATAAGACCCGATTTCGTGAGTTTTTCTAAGTCCTTGAAATATGTGAATTGGATTTCAGCTTTTGGCATATTTACATTTGGCAATGTAAGAAATTTTTATTAACTGATATCATCTACCAGCTTAACTCAGGTCTCCTTTAACTGGTCTAATTACAAATTCATCCACCACTAAATCATCGGGCATTTGAAACACAGAGAGAACAGCTTCGGCTACACTTTTGGGTTTCATCATTCGGGATGAATATTTCACCCGTACTTTAGGATGCCAAATCTCAGTTGCGGTTGCACCCGGCAGAACATTCACAACTTTAACACCGTACTTCTTCACTTCTTCGCGCAGTACTTTACCAAGTCCGAACAATCCTAATTTCGATGCGGTGTATGCGGTAGAGTTTTCATAGGTTTTCACTGCAACCATCGAGACAATATTGAAAACCCATCCTTTCTTCCTTTCTACCATCGAAGGAAGAACAGCTTTCATACACGCTATATGTCCAAGGAGATTGGTTGAAATGATTTTGTTAAAATCTTTCAGCGGTGTTTCTAAAAATGATTTGAATGAAGAAATTCCGGCGTTATTGATTAATACATCCACTTCTCCAATGGTCTTCCGAATAACTCGATGAACAGATTGAACGGCTTTGGGATTGTTAATGTCTAATATAAATGAGCTCGCTCTACCGCCATCCTTAACGATTTCCTTGACTACCGATTTAAGTGCTTTTTTATTTCTTCCGGATAGACAAACGATACAGCCAAGCTGAGCAAATTGCTTTGCGATTTCTCTTCCAATACCTCGCGATGCACCAGTTACCCATACAACTGGATGATAAATTTCAACTTTACTTTTATTCATCTTAAGCTAATTTATTGCTGATAAGTTTAAGGAATTCATTCCGTGTTCTTTCGTCCTCGCGGAACGAGCCAAGCATGGCACTCGTGGTTGCTACGGAGTTTTGTTTCTCAACTCCACGCATCATCATACACAAATGTCTCGCTTCAATAACTACGGCAACACCATCCGGCTCAAGAGTTTTAAAAAGTGTATCTGCAATTTGCTGTGTCATTCGTTCCTGCACTTGAAGCCGTCGACTGAAAACTTCTACAAGTCGAGGAAGTTTGCTAAGTCCAAGAATCTTTCCATTCGGAATGTATGCAACGTGTGCTTTACCATAAAATGGCAGCATGTGATGTTCGCACAGACTGAAGAAATCGATATCCTTAACAATAACCATCTCATCATATTTTTCTTTGAATACTGCGTCGTTAAGAACTTTCTTGACATCTTGTTTGTAGCCACAGGTGAGAAAATCCCATGCTTTGGCAACGCGTTGAGGAGTGCGAGCTAAGCCCTCACGATTTGGGTCTTCACCAATTAAGGTAAGGATGATTTTTACCGCTTCCTCAAGTTTCTGTTTGCTTTTTGGTTTTTCCACCATTATTCTCCTCGATATTCCGCATAGTTATCGGGAGTTTCAAATACCTTTATGGAATAGAGTTTTCCAACCTGAATCTTTGGAGCTAAAATCTTCCAGAAAACAATACAAATATTCTCAGCAGTTGGCAGAATTCCATTGAGGAAATCGACATCGATATTGAGATGTTTGTGATCGACTTTGACAAGAATTTCTTTTTCGATAATTTCGGAAAGCTTCTTGAGGTCGAGAATCATCCCCGTATTTTTATCCGGTTCGCCGACAACTGTTACTTCGATTTCATAATTGTGTCCATGCCCGTGTGGATATGCACATTTTCCATAAATCTCGAAGTTCTCCTGTTCAGAGAACTTCGGATTAAATAACTGATGTGAGGCAGAAAAACTCTCTCGCCTTGTCAAGTAGATCATTTTTACTTTAAAGCTTGATATACTTTCCCGACAAGCCGTGCACCAGGCTTGAGTGTTTTATCACCTTCTTCCCATTTCGCAGGACAAGCTTCATTCGGATGCGAACATAGATAAACATTTGCTTTTATTTTCCGAAGCAGCTCATCAGCATTTCTGCCGACATTGTAATAATTGATCTCTGAGCCAATCAAGATTCCATCAGGACTAATGATGAATGTTCCCCGAAATGCCATACCGGTTTGTTCATCATAAACACCGAATAACCTCGATATTTTTCCGGTCGGATCAGAACCCATCTGATATTTTACATTTTTCAGAAGCATCTCAGCTTGATTCCATCCAAGGTGCGTGTATTTTGTATCGGTACTGACTGAAATGATTTCAACGCCGTGTTCTTTCAATTCGTTATGGACTGTCCCCAAGTCAGCTAACTCGGTTGGACATACGAAAGTGAAGTCGCCAGGATAGAAAAATAATACTGTCCACTTCTTTTTCTTCTTTATCGACTCGAGTGATATTTCAGTGAAATCGTTTTTTACGGGGTCAAAGGTTTCGATTATAAAATTTGGTACTGAATTACCGATGTTTAATTGTGTTGTTTCCATCAATTCTCCTTAATTATATAATTATTCTTCTTCTGTATTCGGATTTATAAATTTTAATATTTCCCAGATATGTTTATCAACCTTCACTCGTGGGAATATCTGCGCGATCCTTCCTTCTTCATCTATGATGAATGTAGTGCGCTCGATACCCATGAAGGATTTTCCCATGAACCACTTCTCCTGCCATGCGCCATAAGCTTTAATTGTTTCTTTACTATCGTCGCTTAAGAGAGGGAATGGTAGTTGATATTTTTCTGAAAATTTTCGATGTGATTCGATTGTATCGGTACTGATCCCAACAACAACGGCTCCTCTTCGTTCTAAACGAACTAAATTATCACGAAAAGCACATGCTTCTTTTGTACAACCCGGGGTATCGTCTTTAGGATAGAAGTATAATATAACTTTCTTTCCCTTGAAATCATTCAATGATAGAATCTTTCCGTTAGAGTTTGGTAGCGAAAATATCGGTGCGGGATCACCAACCTTGAGTTTAGCCATTGGTAATAATGAAAAATTAAAATGTCGATAATGCTTTATTAATATCTTCGTAAGGTGGTTCAACTCCGGGAGCCTCAGATACCCAGGAATACTGCACGATTCCATTTTTATCCAAGATAAACACAGCTCGCTTTGCGGCGCTATACCCTTTTATATCGGCAAAATCTTCATGAACACCGCCATATTTTTTACTAACCTCACGCAGATGGTCGCTGAGGAGTGGAAATGTTAGTTTATTTGCATCGGAGAAAGCTTTATTCGCAAACGGTCCATCCACACTGATGCCGACAACTTGTGCATCCATATTGTTAAAGTTTGCCATTGCATCTCTGAATTCACACAATTCTTTAGTGCATACTCCGGTGAAGGCACCTGGATAAAATGCGAGAATGGTTTTCTTACCTAAAAATTGAGCAAGTGTACGTTCTTTGCGATCAATATCGAAAAGTTTGAAATCTGGGGCTTTTGTTCCTACTGTCAATGCCATACCTATTTCCTTTTAATGTAAGTGATACTTAAATGATTCGATGAATAAAATAAATAATCGTTAAATGAAAAGCAAAAATGAGTCGTAGACAGGAATCTATAATAGAGACTTCTGAAAAATCACCCAAAGGGTCACCCTGAATTCATTTCAGGGTCTAAAATCGCTTAGATTCCGAAACACCTGCCCGCGTTCGGAATGACGGGTATGGTTTTATAATATTTCAGAAGTCTCTAATAGCTTAGATTTCGATCCCGACACAGTCGGGACGGAATGACTCATCGTTTTAAAATATATTTTTTAGGTGTAAGTATCTACCGTGGTGTGAAAAAACTTAGAGTTTGATGCTTATGGAGATACCATCCCTAAGAGGAATAATAGTTGTAAAGAATTCCTTTGATGAATATACAAGTCGATTGTAGGTGAGAATGCCAGCAGTTTCTCTATCAGGATTGTTTTGAACAACTTTACCATTCCATAAAACGTTATCGCTTATTAATAGTCCACCCTTCCTCAAACGAGGAACAGCTTTGCGATATGCTTTTGGGTATTGGTGTTTGTCAACATCATTAAAAATAATATCAAACTGCCCGTTAACTTCATCGATGACCTTCAACGCATCACCCGTGAGGTAAGTTATTTTATTTGCAATCTTCGCGCGATGGAAATATTCTTTTGCATGAGCAATATTATCGGGGTCGCCTTCTGTGCAAACTACTTCACCATCTTTTGCAACAGCTTTTGCAAACCAGTAAGCTGAGTAACCGAAACCTGAACCTAACTCGAGAACACGCTGTGCCTGGATTGATTTGGTTAAGAGGAAGAGTAAACGGCCAACCAATGGACCGACGATAGGGAAGTTGCGGGCGAGTGCATATTCCTCCATATCCTCTAACACGTCATCACGCTCGGGCGTAACATTTAAAAGATAGTCGACAATATTTGCATTGACAATATCCATAATTATGTTAAATATAGAAAGAATCTTCCCGAAATCAAAAAGACCAAACAACATTGATCCTGGAGTATAATGTAAGCGGGTATCCCGAGTAATCGGGGCTTACGATAATCTATGACGGCGACTTGTCAGCCACCACCATAATCCCGAAAAATTCAATAAAAAGTGTTAAATTGGATAAAGTGTAAGAAACGGTAAACTTTTTAGAAGAGACCTTTTCTCTGTTGGGTGCGATGGAAGTTGAGCTGCTGCGAAATTTACAAATCGCATTAAGAAAATTCTTGTGATTGAATTATTTCCCAAAGCAACAGGAAAAGAATTAAATATTAGATACTTCTGAAAAATTCAAAACAATACATCTCGCAAAGCTCGCTAAGGTCGCAAAGAAAATGTTGTGTTCAAACATCAAACCTTAGTGATCTTTGCATCTTTGTCACGAAATGATGCCTTTGGCACGAGAAACAATATTTCAGATGTCTCTAGTACTAACTTTTCTCTACCAATTACATTTTCTAATACATGATTAGGGATAAATAACTATGAACCGACAGGATGCACTCACTCTTTTAAAAGAGTACACAAAAAACGAAGCATTATTAAAACATATGTACGCAGTCGAAGCCGCCATGCGTGCATACGCTCAAAAGTATAACGAGGATGAAGAAAAGTGGGCTATTGTTGGCTTATTGCACGACTTCGATTATGAAATGTATCCAACCGCTCCCGATCATCCGATGAAGGGTTCGGAGATTTTAAAAGAGAAAGGTTACCCTGAAGATGTGCGTCGTGCGATATTAGGGCACGCAACGTATTCGGGTGTTGCACGCGATACACTGATGGCAAAAATCCTTTACGCTTGTGATGAGTTATGCGGTTTCATCAGCGCTGTTGCAGTTATCCGTCCAAATAAAATTGCTGATCTTGAAATTTCTTCTGTCAAGAAAAAATTGAAAGATAAACGGTTCGCTGCGAATGTGAACCGAGAGGATATTACCAAAGGATGTGAAGAGCTGAATGTTTCGATGGATGAACACATTCAGTTTGTCATTAATACGATGAAATCCATCTCAGTGGAATTAGGATTGTAACTTATTAATTCCACTTCTCAGCCGTTTCATCCCTTCTTCCAATTCCTTCATCGAACAAGCGAATGATATCCTGAAATGATTTTTAACTCCAAACGGTGAGCCGGGAACAATTACGAGATGTTCTTCCTCCAGTAAAAATCGGCAAATCTCTTCATCATCTTTCATGAGCTTTCCGTCAACTCGCTTTCCAACGAACGATTTCACAGAGGGAAAAAAATAGAATGCACCCTGTGGTTTAATAAACTCAATCCCGGAAACTTTCGATAACTGTCCGATAACGAAATCCCTCCGCTTCTCAAATTCTTTCCGCATTGTTTCTACATCCTCTTGAGAACCTGTTAAAGCTGTTACTGCAGCATGTTGAGCGATTGAGTTTGCATTGGAAGTTATCTGTCCCTGAACCTTAGCACACGCACGAGTGATTTCTTCAGTAGCACCGAGATAACCAATCCTCCATCCCGTCATCGCATACGCTTTTGATACTCCATTCACAGTAATGACTTGATCCTTTATTTGCTTGATGCTTCCTATACTGAAGTGTTTCACTCCATTAAAAACTATCTTCTCATAGACTTCATCAGAGATCACATAGATTCCAGTCTGCCTGACAACCTCGGCAAGCTCTTCAATCTCACCTTGAGAATAAACTGCACCGGTGGGATTTGCGGGTGTGTTGAACAAAACCACTTTTGTCTTCGCATTAATTACTTTTCGCAATTGCTTAGCAGTAACTTTAAATCTTGTTTCTGCGTTCGTCTCAATAATCCTTGGGATAGCTCCTACCAGTTTGATCATCGAAGGATACGTAACCCAATGTGGAGCTTGAATTATTACTTCGTCATTGGAATTGCAAATAGCTTGTAGTGTATTGAATATTGATTGCTTGGCACCACACGAAACCAATATCTGTGAGCGCTCAAAATGCAGGTTGTTATCAAGCTTAAACTTTTGGATGATAGCATCCTTTAATTCTGGAATACCTTCAAGCAAAGTATAGTGTGTGTGGTTTTCTTCAATTGCTCTGATTGCAGAACGTTTGATGTGCGCTGGTGTCGGAAAATCCGGTTCACCCGCCGTCAAAACAATTACATCGATACCTTCACGCCTCATTTGATTCGCTAAACCGGTCAAAACAGCAGTTCTCGATTTTTCAATCTGTTGAACTTTTATAGATAGCGGCTTCACAAATTATTTCCTTAAACTTTTTATTTTCTTCGAGAGAAGCTGCTGAACAATCGGCGGTACAAACTCAGATATATCACCACCCAATCCTGCTAACTCACGAACAAGACTTGAATTGAGATAAGTATATTTTTCGTGAGGCATTAGGAAAACAGTTGTAATTTCATCTTCAAGTTTTCGGTTCATCAAAGCCATCTGGAACTCATATTCAAAATCGGAAACCGCGCGTAATCCCCTTACGATTGCTGTTGCCTTTTTCCGCTTCGCAAACTCAACAAGTAAACCATTAAAACTATCAACCTCTACGTTTTTATATTTGACAACCACTTGTTTTATCATCTTCACTCTTTTAGAGTTCGAGAAGAGCGGCTGCTTTTCAGGATTCTGTGCAACCATGACGATTACCTTATCGAATATTTCTCTTGCCCGCTCAATGATGTCGATGTGCCCGTACGTGATCGGATCGAATGTGCCAGGATAAATTGCAATTCTCATTTATCATCTCCTTTTTCTTTTGGGTGAATGAAGAAACTAACCCGTGTGTTACCGAATTCCTTCTGCACTTCCATTTGATACAATTTCGATTCTGTAATCTTCGTGTGTTTCGAATGTTCTATTATCAAGTATCCATCTGCTGTTAATAGTTTCCTATTAAATATTGTTTCTGGAAGCTCTGCTGTTCTCTCATAAGCATATGGTGGATCGGCAAATATCAAATCGAAGCTTTTGTCTGTCTTCTTGAGAAATGATTCTGCATCACTCTGAATAATGATACACATATCTAGACAATTTAGTTGTTTCGCATTCTTTTCCACGATATCTAGAATTTCATTCGAGTCATCCACAAACAATACCGATGTAGCTCCACGACTTATCGCCTCAAAACCTAAATTTCCACTGCCCGCAAACAAATCTAACACATTGGCACCTTTAATTTGCACTCTATTTTGAAGCATATTAAAGATTGTACTTTTAACGCGATCCGTGGCAGGGCGTAAACCTTTAATCTGAATTGATGACAGTGTTCTGCCTTTGAATTTTCCTGTAATAATTCTCATATCATCGTCGCCATAAAGCGATTCCCGTCGAGGCAGCAAAACGATGCTCAGAACCAAGGATATTTGTATAATCCTTGCATCGGGATGTTTTTATTTTACCGAAAGGATTGAAAAAAAGCGTGTGTATGCCCGTGATGTTTCCTAAATTTTCAACAAATTCAACCGATCCTGCAGACCCACAACAAAATATTTGTGTTATTGATGATTCATTCGTTATATTTTGTAATCTTTCCGCAATAACCTCCGGAGATGCTGCAATACCAAAACTATACTGTATCAATCGTGCATTAGAAATTATTCCAACATCATAACTATTGGACGTTAGATGCACTAAACCAATTGTCTTCGTTTTTATTTCCGGTATAGCATTCAATAGGGAACATTCCGCTCCAAAATAATTTGTATCTATGATATGTAATTCTATTCCTTTATTCCTCAGAGCTTCTTGGACATCAGATATCAAGGATCGCTTAGCAGATACGACAAGAACATCAGCAACTTGTTCTCGTGCATGGGTCTTTAGTATGTGAGGATCGTTTATATAATCTTTGGAATTGTAATCTTTAATAAAATTGGAAAGCTCCCAATGAATATGTTCATTTTGTTCTGACTGATTGAGCGTCTCATCCAAAGGAAATAAATGAAGAAAAGCCGAAGTAGAATCAATAGCAATTGATACTTTTTTAATTTTTTTGAATCTCCGATTTACCGGATGTAAAATTTTTTCCAAAAACCACAGTTCTTCTGCGTTCGTTTTCACAAATTCTTCAATGTATAAAAGCTTGGTTACTTTTTCTTTGACTTTAAGTATAACTAAAGTAGCACGATCGTTATCAAGACCAATACCCGCAACTATCTCTTTACTCATTTATTTCCCCACTATGACGTAGGGTGCTAGCCGCTCGAATTTCTTTTTCCCAATCCCTTTAACATTCATAATATCCTCGATAGATGAGAAGGTACCGTTTACCTTTCGATAGAGAATGATTCTATCCGCTATCACTTCTCCAATACCGGGGAGTTTCATCAATTCCTCTTTCGTTGCAGTATTAATATTAATGCTCTTTGGTGCTATACTATCTTTAGATTTAGTCTTCTTATTAACTCTCATTATCCTTGTGGTGCTATCAGTAGAAGTATTTTTTGAACTATCTAAATCAGAAATAGAAATAAGATTTGATCGAGCAGCGAATTCCGAATCTAAGGCTGTATAATTGTATGAAAATTTTTGTTGAGGAGAAAACTTAATGATTTTCAATCCCACACCGATGATGAAAGTTACGATAAGGAAAAGTATAACTCGACTCTCAGTATTAGTCAAGCCGAATGTCTGGTTGATTTTTGTTAGAAAATTCATTTACTTAGAAAGAATATCTTTCATTTTCTCGAAAAAACTCTTATCAGAATGTGCAGATTTATCACCCTCGTGGGGTTGAATGTTATCACTTTTTGCAAGCAATCTAAGAAGTTCCTTGTCTTCTTTCGAAAGACGAGTAGGTATCCAAACATTCACACGAACTAGTTGATCGCCGCGGTAATTGCCGCGAAGATTTGGAATTCCCTTTCCTCTCATCCGAAGAATTTTCCCTGATTGAGTCCCTTGTTCAATTTTCAATCTCGCATGTCCAGATAACGTCGGCACTTCTATTTCAGCGCCTAAGGCAGCTTGTGGATAACTAATGATAAGGTCAAGAATAATATCATCACCGTTACGCGTGAAAATATTATGCGATTCCTCTTCAACTATTACAATCAAATCCCCAGGTGGACCGCCACGCTGCCCGGCATTTCCTTGCCCATGAAGCGGTATGTAATTCCCTTCAGAGACACCTGGAGGAACATTTACCTTAATAGTAGATTCTCCATGGACTCTTCCTTCTCCACCACAACTTGAACATTGTTCTTTAATTATTCGTCCTTCTCCATTACAATTATTGCACATGGTAACACTAACAAATTGACCGAAAACCGAACGAGCAACTTGTCGTATTTCGCCCTTGCCACCGCATGCGGGACAAGTTGCTTTTAATGACCCTGCCCTCGACCCACTCCCACTGCAAACATCACAAGTTTTATATCGTTTTACTTTAAGTTTTTTCTCAACACCGGTTGCAATTTCCTCAAGAGTTAACTTTAACCGAATTTTCTGATCAGAGCCGGGAACACCCATTTGAGATCGGCTGCGTGATTGGCTTCTGCCACCTGTGAATACATCCTCAAAAATACTGCTACCGATTCCACCACCGAAAATATCACTGAAATGCCTGAAGACATCATCGAAGTTTGTGTAGGTATGAAAATCAGCACCAGGGCGCAATCCTTCATGACCAAATTGATTGTAGCGTTGACGTTTATTTTCATCGCTCAACACTTCATAAGCTTCTGCTGCTTCTTTGAATTTTTCTTCTGCATCTTTGTTCCCTGGATTGCGATCGGGATGCCACTGCATAGCAGCTTTTCGATACGATTTTTTTATTTCATCTATGGTTGCACTTCGAGGTACTCCGAGGATTTCATAATAATCTCGTTTTGCCATTGTCATTCTCCACCCTCTGATTCCACACTTGAGTGCGAATGGTCATCTATCGGTTCGGCAGAAACTATCACTTTTGCATGTCGAAGAATTTTGTCGTGGAGAGTGTAACCTTTTTCTACTTCCTCTAAAACTGTATGAGGTGGATATTCTTTATTCTGAATTTGTAATAAAGCATCGTGAAGCTGGGGATCAAAGGGCTGCCCAAGAACTTCAAGCGGTTTGACACCTTCCAATTCCAAAATTCTTTTAAACTTACTATGAATCATTTCTATCCCTTTTTGGAAACTATTATTTTCAGTATTTGATGATCCACATTGAATTGCTGAATTCTTCACCGCCTTGAACGATCTATCGAAATCATCCAACACAGGAAGAAGTTTTTCAATTAAATTTTCATTAGCAAACTTGACGAGATTAGCATAATCATTTTCAATACGTTTTTTATAATTATCAAATTCGGCAGCTTTCCGAAGCAATTGATCTTTGTTTTGGTTAACAGTATTCTCGAGTTCAACAATTATTGTGTTTAGCTTATCAACTTCACTCAACACAGGCACTTGAACTGGAATATCTTGCTTAACTCCATTTGTTTCGTTTTGAGTAATATTTTCTATATTCTCCTCTTGCATAACCTTTTTAAAATATGGTATCTTCATGTGGAATAGTTATTAAAACAATTAATAATAACCATTTTTGGTATCTTTTTCAAATATTATGCAATCTTTAATAATGTAAATCAAACAAAAAGCCCTGATTTTATGTCAGGGCTTTTAATTTCAAGATATTAGATGAATTAATAATTTAGTTCATTCAACGATTCTTTTAGTATCTTCACTCCCTCATCAATCTCACGATTCTGAATTGTGAGCGGTGGTCGGAAACGCATTGCTCTTTCTCCACTTCCGAGGATCACGAGACCTTTTTCTGATGTTTTTTTCCGCAGTTCGTTTCGTAATGTAGTTGTCGGTAAATCGAATCCGCAGAATAGCCCTCTACCACGTGGATTGCTGACGAGTTTCGGAAATTCGTTTCGCATAGCTTGTAATTGAGACTGTAGATACTCACCAGCAACACGTGCATTCTCAACAAGTTTATCTTCCTCGATAATTTCAAGATACCGCTGCGAGCGAACCATATCTACTAAACTGCCACCCCAAGTTGAATTTAACCTGCCAGCAACTTTGAAAACATTATCTTTCACCTCATCTACCCGCTTGCTCGACATGAATCCGCACACCTGTGTTTTTTTTCCAAATGCTATCATATCCGGTTTTACGAAGTGTTGATGTGCCCACATCTTACCTGTGAGTCCGATACCGGTTTGTACCTCATCCATTATCAACATGATTTCATTCTCATCCGCAATAGTGCGTAGCGCTTCGAAGAATTCTTTCCTGAAGTGATTATCTCCCCCTTCACCCTGTATCGGCTCGATGATGATTGATGCGATATCATTCCTGTATCGAGTGATCGCATCTTTAATCTGTTTTAAAGAATGCTGTTCTGCTCGCTGAACCGCTTTCAGATTTTCTTCGGTTAGTGGAAATATTACAACCGGGTTATCGATGCGGGGCCACTGGAATTTCGGATAGTAATCAATCTTCGTGGGGTCTGTGTTGGTCAGAGACATTGTATAACCTGTTCGTCCATGAAATGCCTGACGGAAGTGAATTACTTTCATCTTCGATTCATCCTGCAAGCCATTGTAAATTCCTTTAGCAAGATTTTTACGCATCTTCCAATCGAACGCGGCTTTCAAAGCGTTCTCAACACCAAGCGCGCCGCCCTCCACAAAGAAAACGTACGGTAGATAATCCGGCATCGCAACACGGGAAAATGTTTCAACGAACTCTGCCATCTCCACGCAATACACGTCGGAGTTAGTTGGTTTGTTGATGGAAACGTATGCCATCTTCTCTTTGAATTCCGGCGTCATCATCTTTGGATGATTTAAACCGATCGGCATAGAAGCAACGAATGTAAAGAAATCGAGAAGCCTGCGATTTGATTTTGAATCCCAGATATATGCTCCTTCACTTTTTTTAAGATCAACGATAAAATCGAGGACGTCAACAAGCATATGCTTGCCGATAGTGGACTCAACGTCCTTAGGTAAAATATTTAATTTCATAAAGCACCTTATCAAAGTTATAAGTTAATAGTAATAAGTTATTAGTTTCATAAAGCAATATTTTAAAATTGCCTCATGATTAAAATGACAAAAACTAAACGCGATTTAGAAGAATTCCTGGTGCTCGTAGAGGGAAAGAATGTAAGGTCTTCCTGGGATTTGCGGAATTTGAAGTTTAAACCAAACTTTTTCTGTCTGTCGGAAGAATTTCATGTCAGAATATAAGAAAAAAAACTTTTACTGCCAAACAACTGTTTTGTTTGTATTTTATTCAAGGTTTGACTAATTTGATTCTACTCTGTGTGTCAACATCAGTCATTTACACATTATCATGACAAAAATAAATCGCTATAAGCTTACCTCAATTATTACTTGTGTAGTAATTGTTGCTTTTGTTCTTATCAAAATCCTTTTCGAAGGTGGCACAAATAAAAACAACAATCTGGCATCCAGCACACAGAATCCACAAATATCCGTTAAATACCAGATATTACTTCCGGAAAAAATTAGTGAAAAAATTGTTACAGTTGGAACAATTCTTTCGAACGAAGAAGTGGAAATCAGAAGCGAGATTGCCGGGAAGATTACCAATATTTATTTTAAAGAAGGTGATAAAGTTAAGAGGGGAGAATTACTCCTGAAAATAAATGATGACGAGCTTCAAGCACGATTTCTATCAGCCCACTCAAAACAAAAGTTAGCCGAGCAACAAGAAGAACGCCAACGCCAATTATCCGATAAAAACTTAATCAGTCCGGAAGATTACGAAAAATCCGTAAATGAGATGAACGTAATCAAAGCAGAAGCACAATTGGTTCAAGCTCAGCTCAATAAAACCGAGATACGCACTCCCTTCGATGGAATTATCGGACTTCGATATGTCAGCGAAGGCAGTTACATTTCTCCATCTACTCTCATTACTACGTTTCAAGATATTAGCAGAGTAAAAATTGACTTTACTTTTCCAGAAAAATATTCGGGAGAGATAAAGTTAGGAAACAAGATCACATTCAACGTTCAGGGCACATCTAGACAATTTAATGCGACAGTTTACGCTATCTCTCCAAAAGTCGATCCTAACACACGCACATTACGGATAAGAGCCACATGCCCAAATCACGATGGATATCTTCTTCCGGGAAGGTTTGCAAACGTGGAAGTTCAATTAAAAGAAAAAGAAGCCCTCGCCGTTCCTTCGTATGCGGTTATTCCTGAAATGAAAAAGCATAAAGTATTTATCTATAAAAATGGAAAAGTCGAAGAACATACGGTCGAAATCGGAACTCGAACGGAAGAATATATAGAAATCACGAACGGATTAAAATCTGGCGACACACTAATTACTTCTGCTATCCTGCAATTACGGTCTGGCATGGCTGTTAAGCTTTCCAAAGAATGAAAGATTAATAGAAAGGAGATTGTTTGAGTTTATCTGCTGTATGTATTAGGCGCCCCGTGCTGACGATTGTAATGTCTCTTATTATTATTTTATTCGGAGTAATAGGTTATACTTTCCTTGGGGTACGCGAATATCCAAATGTTGACCCTGCAATAATAACCGTTAATACAGCATATACGGGTGCGAATGCAGATGTAATCGAATCGCAGATTACAGAGCGTCTTGAAGATGCAATAAGTGGTGTACCGGGAATTCGCACAATCAACTCTACAAGTCGAGACGGTCGAAGCTCAATCACAATCGAATTCGACTTAGCGGTTGATCTCGAAACAGCCGCAAACGATGTGCGAGATAAAGTAGCAGGCGCCGCCCGCAATTTGCCACCCGATGTTGATCCCCCAGTCGTCTCAAAAGCCGATGCCGACGCAAGTCCGATAGTTATATTGAGCATAGGCAGCAACACCAGGAACCTATTACAATTAAGTGATATTGCTGACCGTACATTTAAGGAACGTCTGCAAACTATTCCGGGAGTAAGTGAAGTAAGGATTTTTGGAGAGAAACGCTATTCAATGCGTTTGTGGCTGAATCAAGCGAAACTCGCCGCCTATCAGCTAACACCTTTAGATGTTCGCAGTGCGTTGAATGCAGAAAACCTTGAGCTGCCTGCCGGTCGAATTGAAGGAAACGATGTCGAGCTTACAGTAAGAACACTCAGCCGGCTCGAGACTCCTGAACAATTCAACAACCTAATAATCCGTGAGCATAACGGACAGATAATTCGATTTCGAGATATAGGATCTGCTGAGCTTGGTCCGGAAAACGAGCGGTCGGCAACTAAAGGATTATCGGGACCACGAGTTGCCATTGCAATCGTACCACAGCCCGGGTCGAATCACATTGCTATAGCTAACGAATTTTTCCGCCGCGTAGAACTAATCAAGAAAGATTTACCCGAAGACATTGAGCTTGCCAAAGGCTTCGATACCACAGAATACATTCGTGCATCTCTTGAAGAGGTCAAAGAGACTATCATTATTGCATTTATACTTGTCGTATTGATCATTTTTCTTTTTTTCCGTGCTTGGAGAACAACTCTAATTCCTGTATTTGCAATTCCTCTGTCCTTAGTCGGAACATTTTTCATAATGTATCTTGCAGATTTTTCTATTAATATTCTAACTTTATTGGGTTTGATATTAGCAATTGGCATTGTCGTAGATGATGCCATTGTCGTACTGGAAAATATTTACGCCAAGATTGAACAAGGAATGGACCCGATTGAGGCGGGACTGAAAGGTTCAAAGGAAGTCTTCTTCGCCGTACTCTCTACAACAATGACTCTCATTGCAGTCTTTATGCCTATTGTCTTTTTGCAAGGGTTCACAGGTCGCCTTTTCAAAGAATTCGGTATCGTGATAGGCGGCTCTGTTGCGATTTCGGCATTTGTTGCACTAACACTTACAGCTATGCTGAGCTCACGAATCATAAAGCCTCATAGTAAACATAACTGGTTTTATAATAAGACCGAACCGTTTTTCAACAAATTAATTGATTTATACCGTAACTCTTTGAATTCCTTCTTACAGCGCCGTTGGCTGGCATTTATAGTAATTCTTTTATCGGCAGGAATGCTATCGCTTTTTATTATCGTAATTCAAAAAGAGCTTGCACCTTTAGAAGACCGAAGTCGACTGCGTATCAGTTCTACCGCTCCTGAAGGTACCTCGTTTGAAAGAATGGATAATTACATGAATAGTTTAATCGATGTGATTAGACAAAGAGTTCCGGAAGTAAGGAATGTCATGGCAAACACTTCAGGATTTGCCGGCGGCGCAAATGCAGGTTCTATGACTATAACATTAAATTCACCTGTTGATCGTGACCGAACACAGAATGATATTGCTGAGGATTTATCCCGCAGGGTGCGTCAGATGAACGACGCACGAACAATCGTTACTCAAGAACAAACTATCAGTGTCGGTACAGGCATGGCGCGTTTCGGATTGCCAGTGCAATATGTACTTCAAGCGCCTAATCTAATAAAATTGCAAGATATACTACCTCGCTTCATTGACGAAGTCAATAATCATCCAGCGTTTGGTGTATCCGATATAAATTTGAAATTTAATAAACCTGAGTTGGTAATATCAATAAACCGAGATCGAATTCGCGCACTCGGTGTTTCTATCAGCGATGTTGCTCAAACATTGCAACTAACATTAGGCGGACAGCGATATGGTTACTTTATTAAAGATGGGAAGCAGTATCAAGTAATCGGACAGCTTACGCGTGAAAATCGCGATGAGCCGATGGATTTAAAATCAATATTTGTGCGAAGTCGTAACGGCGAGCTTATACAACTTGATAACTTAGTTGCCATTTCCGAACAAGCAAATCCGCCTCAACTGTACCGATTCAACCGTTATAAATCTGCTACAATCTCTGCAGGTCTGTCGCCGGGCTATTCACTTGGCGATGGAATTAACGCCATGGATGAGATTGCTAATAAAGTATTGGATGAATCGTTTGCAACTTCTCTCGCCGGTGCCGCGCGGGACTTTTCAGAAAGCTCGTCGAGTTTGATTTTTGTATTTCTTTTAGCGCTCACGCTTACATACTTGATCCTTGCCGCTCAGTTTGAGAGTTTCCGAGATCCACTCATCATCATGTTCACTGTACCGCTCGCAATTGCAGGCGCTTTATTTACACTCTGGTATTTCAGTCAAACTATAAATATCTTCAGTCAGATAGGTATGATTATGCTCATCGGACTTGTAACTAAGAACGGAATTCTGATAGTAGAATTTGCTAACCAGCGAAAGGCGAAAGGTCTATCCATTGTGGATGCAGTGAAAAGTTCTGCCGTCGCACGTTTCCGCCCCATACTAATGACGAGTCTATCAACGATATTCGGTATCTTGCCAATTGCATTAGGACTTGGTGCCGGTTCCGAGAGCCGCGTCTCGATGGGTATCGCCGTTATCGGTGGTTTGATATTTTCCGGTGTACTGACATTGTATGTAATACCAGCGATGTACACGTATTTATCAGAGGAAAGAAAGGTTACTCACTGATGTTACGCACAGAACTAAATAATCATCTTTGCGAACCTTTGCGTTCTTAGCGTCTTTGCGGTTCCTCTTCATTTCCAAGAGCAATTTAGCATTTTGGTTAAACGCAGAGTCGCAGAGGACGCAAAGACACGCGAAACTTTTGTGATAAACCATATTCTTGCGTAACATCAGTTACTCAATGATGATCAGCTATTCGGAAACAATAAGTGAGCTTTTATTTAACTGAGGTATGACGATGCTTCAAAGATGGAAGGAAGATTTTAAAGCAACTGCAATCTCAGCTAAGTTAAGCGGATGGGGACTTCTCGTGGTAGATAGATTATGGTCTGGTCGGTTGCTAAATATCCTCGTCGATGAACACCAGTATGGCGCGATCTGGGGTGGTATCCCAATGATTGCACTCGATGTATTCGAGCATGCATACTATCATAAGGATGGTGCAAAGCGTGCAGCTTACATCGACAATTTCATGGCAAATCTACATTGGGGACGAATCAACGAACGCTATAAAAAGTTGGTAATTGGTAAATAAAAAGACATCTTCTCTTATTTAAGAGTTAAAAGTCGGTTATCAACCGACTTTTTTTATTTTTATACTTGACTATGTCAGATTTTTTTTCTAACATTAAATAAAAATTATCTATCAACATATCAATGGAGGAGTAAAAATGTATAATTATTTAAAAACTCGGTTGTATTTAGTTATTGGGTTGCTAATGATCATTAGTATCCAAGGACAGGCAGGCAAGGGGGTAAGAAAAAGTATCGCAACAAAAAAAATTAATGAAGCGATGGTACAGAACCAAGTTACTATGGCAGGTAATAACTGGGCTTTCGAGATGACAAACTACGGTCCATATGCGTATGATATCGCAGGTCGGCTATCTGGAAATGGTGCTGGCGGTGAGTTCCCAAAAGGGACTGGAACCTATATTATTTATGCTGCAGGTTTGCAGATCGGGGCACTCGTCGATGGTACACCAAAAGTTAGTGTAGTCGATTTTGAGGCTGAATTTCAACCCGGTGCCTTGATAAAAAATAATCCGCGTGATACCTCTGAAATTCCAATCGCAACAGATCCAGGGTCTCCATTAAACAAACTCTTTGCACTTTATTCTGACGGTAGCGATGGAACTCCCCCCGGTAATGGAGATGGTATAGACGATTACACAAATTGGCCCAAAAATTATGGCGCACCTATCAAAGGTGACGGTAGTCCACTAGTGGTGGGAGATCTGATGAGTTGGTGTGTTTATAATGATATGGACTCGAACCGCCATAATATACCTGATACATCGCAGAAAGATCCCCTTGGCTTAGAAGTACAACAAACGTCAATCCAATTGAATAGCTCAGGCTATAGTGATGTCTTTTTCATGTATTGGAAAATAATAAATAAAGGAACAAAAAATCTTTCTGATGTTTATATTGCGGGATGGTTTGACTCTGATGTTGATAGGGCTTCCAATGATCTCGTTGCAACAGATACACTCTATAATATTCCAGGAACTGATGATACCGTAAAGAACATGCTTTTCATGTACAACGCTGATAACACCGACCCAATTAGTTATGGTGGTTCAGCATTTGGTGCGGACTTTTTCCAGGGACCAGTAGTTACCGGATCAACAACTGATACCGCGCGTTATCTTGAATTGACTTCAGATGGTTTTGAACAGAGAGAAGTTCCGGGTAAAAAAGTTTTAGGATTGAGCTCTACAGTTAGGTACATTAACGTTCGTGGAGCTGAAGGCGATCCAGATAATGACCAAGAATTGTACAACTTGATGCGAGGTTTGGAAAAAAATGGAGATACTAAACCAAGTAGATGGACTTACCCTGCAGATCCATTGACCTCTTACGAGCTTGATCCACGTCCAGACGATAAACGTATGATGCTTTGTACGGGTCCGTTCAATTTGGCTGTGGGTGATACTCAAATAGTGATGCTTGCATGTATAGGCGGCATGGGGATAGATAGACTCGATGCTATTAAAAACTTGCGAAAGACTGATGTTATCGCTCAGCGCTATTACGACCAAGGTTTCCACTACCCTAAATGCTCAATATCATCAAGAAGTACAAGTGCTACGACAACCGAGTTGACAACGACTGTGGATCTAACGGAATACCCAACCGCGTCGAGTGTAAAATTATATTTCTCACCTGAGTATGGATTGGAATCTGAATTCTATACCTATTTGTATGACGATGGCTTACATCAGGATGGATTTGCTGGAGACAATATTTGGGGAAACATACAACAAAGAGAAAATCGAAAGTTTCCTTTCAAAGCTGATTTAATAGTACAATATACAGGACGTACCGATACATTTACTGGGGTATATTCCCGAATCGCTATTCGTCCTTTGCCACAATTGAAAAATTGGAGAGTTATATGGGAGAATGGGCAACAAGATAAAAAGATAAATAATTATGAACTTGTTCATCTAACGTTCGATATCGAAAATCCAGATAATGCTAATGACATCAGTGAGATTTTCGTTACAAGTGCACAAAATAAAACACCATATAATTCGATTCCTATTATTCCAGGCGGTACACTCTCCGATACTTCATTCTATGTAAGATTAACCGCTCCAGCATCAGGAGATACATTGAATTTCACGACCACAATATATTTTGATCATCACTTTAAGCTAGTGAACTTTGATGTACCAATATCAAGCTGGAATCCCGGTTCTCTTTGGGGAGATACATTAGATGTATTATCGATTAAAGGTCCGGCCGATTTTCTTACTCCGATTATCGCAGACCCATTGCTTTTGAACGGTCATACATACTCAATAACTTTTATGCGAGACTCGATGACCCAACAAATTGTTTGGCAACTTAAAGATTCAACAATCGGTGAGATTAAACTTACCAACTCCCCATCCTCCACCGATGAATTATTTCCACACCCGGTAATCGATGGAATATTATGGAAAATGGGATCACCTTTACCTGGCTTCTCGAATTTTGAAGTAGTTGCTAATGCAAATGGTCCATTAGTACCGACCGAAGGTGGTGCTGCGGATTTTGCATCCTTCCCATCTACTAGACCCACTGATGCGCAACAAGTTGGACCAGCCAAATGGTTCATTCATACCGCAGATAACGGAAACAGAGGTAGTTATTCTGCTTTCATAGATCGTACTACACGAAATGGAACTTTTTGGTATGAGATCGTTCCGTTCGATTTTGAGATACGATTTACATCAAGTGGGGGTTGGGCTTACGATGCTTATAACTCAGGAACAAATTTCTTTCAGGTACCGTTCGAATTATGGAATATCGGAATTGGTACACCTATAGATCCCTCTGACGATTACAGATTGGTCCCCTGGTTATCAGATGATGATAGCAGCCGTACCTTTAATATGGGTGCACCTAATACAAAATTCTATGGAACATATGATCACAGTGTATCGGGTGGTGAAAACGACCCATATACCGATTGGATTTATTGGCAGAGACCTGAAGATATATCGCCCGGGGCAACAGGATATTCAACCGCTGAAGCCGAAATGATTGCAGGTACTTATAATGGTAATCGTGAAACTGAAGTCATGGCACGAATGGTTTTAGTAAATTGGAATGGCGATATTGGCGCGGTACCTCCATCAGGGAATTTCAATCAGACTCTCCCTGAAATCGGTACAATATTCCGCATCACTACTGTAAAACCAAATCTACCCGGAGATTTTCTCATTGTTAATTCGTTAATAAATAACGTTTCCGACAATAACCTCCCCGAAACATTCTCATTACATCAAAATTATCCAAATCCATTCAATCCTATTACCAATATCGAATATACGCTACCTGTAACCTCAGATGTCAAATTAAAAATCTATAACATTCTCGGTCAGGAAGTAATCACACTCGTTGATGATATTCAAGATGCTGGTATAAAATCCATAAAATGGAACTCTACGAATGGTAAAGGAACTCCAGTAGCAAGCGGTATGTATTTCTATCGAATTAGTGTAGTGGGATTGGCTCATCTGGCAAAGACTTTCACTCAAGTTAAAAAGATGGTATTAATCCGATAAAGATTTCTTGAACTTTTAATATCACAATAACATTCAAAAGTCGGTTAATAGCCGACTTTTTTTATTCACATTCCTATAACACCTGCCTCTTAGAATGCTCTTTGAGTATTTCAGATTCGAGGTCCACAGATGAACCGTTTTATATCAAATTTATTTATGACAAATTAAGTAAATACTCCACGAGTAGATGTACGTCAGTATAAGCATTTAAATCGTACAAAGGTGTACCCCTGTCTATATCATTTTGATTTTGCTTGATTACCCAGGCACCATTACTTATTGCAGTCAAGGTTTGAGCTTTCAATTCTTCATAGTGATTGATAGAGCCATCATAACGATGATATTTCTTTTTCAATTCATGAATTAATTCATCGCATTTCGTATATGGTTTTAGCGATTGAGTGAAATGTAATAAGAACCAAAACTCAAAACACCTAACCGAAAAAGCAATTTTAATTTTATTTGAATGTGCCATATTGAATGCTTCTGGTACTTTATCATGACCATTCCTATCAAACACCAACCACACAAAATCATAGTGATTCTTTTCCCTTATAGCTTGTTTTTTTCTCTCCTTAGCCTCTTTCACAAGACCTAGTGGTGAGTAATTTGAGGGCTGACCGATGTAAATATCTATTGCAGAAAGACGCCTTCTAACCATCTCGTCATGTTTCAATCCATTGAAGTAACTTATTTCTGTTTTTCCTTCACATAGAATCAGTCCCCTTTTTCTAAGGGGTAGAATTTTATTTTGTCTGAGTCGATTAGCCATATTAAAAACTAGATATCAACTCGTGTTCGTTGATAACCGGTGTACCACCGAATCTCCCACTCAGATACCATTTTTCATATGAATATTCTTTCCGAACTCCTTTTATATCTGATAGCGAATATAGCTTCGTAGCCCCATCAATTTCCTTCTCGGTAAACCAGATTTGATCTCGTCTAAATAACTCCTTATCCATAAGGGAGACATCGTGAGTCGCAAATATTAGCTGTGCATTGTTGGGATTAGTTATGGAGTTATGGAATAACTTTATTAGTACACGGGTTAACAATGGGTGTAAACTTTTATCTAATTCATCGATGATTAAAACAGTACCATCACTTAAAGCATCGAGAATCATTCCACCTACTGCTAATAATTTTATTGTGCCCATTGATTCATCATGTAAGTCAAAAGTGATTTCACCTGATGTAATGCCTTCATTATAGATTTTATGAATTGTTTTTATCTCATACTTATTTCTATCTATTATTCGCCTTTTAGCATCCTCCGATAAACCGTCCGGGAATTTTATTTTATCAACCGCTACTTCATTAACTATAATAGATGAGATACCTGTATCAGCAATCCTTATCAACTTATCAAGATTTTCTTTTAACTTTGTATCTTTTTTTTCTGCAATAGCTCTTGTATAACTATTGATAAGAGAATCATCAAAATCAAAATCACTATAAATTCTTGCAAAAATGTATTTATTAAAAAAAAGATAAGGTATTTTTAGTTGTTCAATGTTACTGTTTGCTCCCTTGGATAGAAAAAGTTGATTACTCAATAATTGTTTCTCAACACTGCGTCTATCACCTTTTATTGACGTACCAAAAATAATAGGTTTTTTGTTTTCCCTCATAAACAGCTTAGCAGGTTGACCCTTCGGATAATAAAATAACGATTCATGAATTATTTCAGATTTTGAAAATGATACCGAGTATTTGTACCTAACATTATCTTTTGCGATAAAATCGATTTCCAAACTGATCGGTTTGTCACTTGAGTTTTTATCTAGCTTAAACGGTTCATATGGTTGTATCTCTTGATCTATTTTAAAATGAACAGACCTTCTTACTAGAAATTCGAGTGCTTTCATCGCCATCAAGAAATTAGTTTTACCTGATGCATTACGCCCATAAATAATTGTAGATTTATTTACCCTGAGGTTATCTTTAGTAATAATTAAATTTTCTGGATGTTCACTAACTTTACCAGACGAGAGCAGTGATAAGGTTTGTCTTCCCTTAATTGATCTGAAATTTTCAACTGTA
Source organism: uncultured Chlorobiaceae bacterium (assembly GCA_964471945.1). Taxonomy (GTDB): domain Bacteria; phylum Bacteroidota; class Ignavibacteria; order UBA10030; family SZUA-254; genus JASEHD01. The sequence continues at coordinate 68,716 of CAYYIJ010000001.1, read as the reverse complement.
AATTCTATAAGCATTTTAGTCACCTAACCTAAAATTAAGACTGTGTTTGTAAAAATATCGTAAATAAGCCTTTGATTATCCTAATATATATTTAATATTAATCATTAGCAAACATCTAGAATAATTAATTGAAAATCTCTACAGATTGAAAACAGTTATTCTTAGCATTTCCCCATCGATAACAATATATTGCAACAGCAGTAATGACAAAAAAATTCTGAGATATTGATTTTATATTGTTATCGGCAAATCCTATCCTAGGGAGGAAAATGCTCAACTACTAATCTACTCAACTACTTACATCCTCCCTCAAGTATCTATTTGCGCCCTCTGCAATCCGCCGCTGTAATCGATGTACACAGTTTTCCATTCACTGAAGAAGTCGTAAACTGTCCAGCCGCCTTCGCGGTGACCGTTACCTGTTTGCTTCACGCCACCGAACGGCATGTGAGCTTCTGCCCCAATTGTCGGTGCGTTGATGTAAGTAATTCCAGCTTTGATATCTCGAATGGCTCTGAATGCATCGTTCACATTCTTCGTATAAATAGAAGACGAGAGTCCGTAGATGGTATTGTTGAGAACGTTGATTGCTTCCTCAAGCGATTTTATTCTGATAACAGAAAGCACCGGACCGAAAATTTCTTCTTTTGCAATTCGCATATCGGGAGTTACTTCAGTAAAGATAGTCGGTTGATAGAACCAACCGTTGTCGAGGTCGCCGCCTTTTCCTATATCGCCACCGCATGAAAGTTTTGCACCTTCTTTCAATCCAATCTCAACATAGCTATGATCAGTATTTCTTTGCCCTTCGTTTACGCAAGGTCCAACATCGGTAGTTGGAAGAAGTCCATCGCCAAGTCGGAGTTTCTTAGTGCGGTCAATAAGCATCGACATGAACTTATCGAAAACTTTTTCGTGCAAAATCAATCGGCTGGTTGCAGTGCAACGCTGACCGGTTGTTCCAAACGCTCCCCAAAGCACGCCATCGAGTGCAAGATTCAAGTCGGCATCGTCCATAACAATCTGTGCATTCTTACCACCGAGTTCGAGCGAGATACGCTTCAATGTTTTACTGCCCATCTCGGAAATCTTTATTCCAATCTCAGTCGAGCCAGTGAAGCTGACTAAATCCACATCGGGACTTCCGACTATTGCATTACCAACTTCACCACCACCGCCATGAACGATGTTGACAACACCTTCAGGAACACCTGCTTCCGATAAAATTTCTACAAGTACCGTTGCTGTTGCTGGTGTATCGGATGCGGGCTTAAAGACAACTGTGTTACCGCAAAGCAGTGCAGGAAATATTTTCCATGTTGGAATTGCCATCGGAAAATTCCATGGTGTAATCACTCCAGCCACACCGATTGGAACACGTATCGCCATGTTGAATTTGTTTGAAAGCTCAGATGGTGCTGTCTTGCCGAAAAGTCTGCGCCCTTCGGATGCACCGTAGTACGCTGTATCGATTCCTTCTTGTACATCGCCTTTTGTTTCGGTGAGAACTTTACCCATTTCGCGAGTCATGAGTTTTGCAATCTCATCTTTACGGCTGCTCATTATGTCGCCGACTTTTTTAAGAATGTCTCCACGCTTAGGTGCAGGCACGAGCCGCCATTTTTCGAATGCTGTTCGTGCAGCTTTTATCGCTTCTTCAGCATCCTCTTTCCCAGATTTTGGGAAGATACCAACTATCTCACTCCAGTTGGCTGGGTTGCGGTTCTCGAATGTTTTTCCAGATTTGGCATCACACCACTTGCCGTTAATAAAATTTTGATATTTTTTCATATTGTTCTCCATTAATAGAAATTCTTTTTAAATTTATTTCTTTGCGACCTTTGCGATCTTTGCGAGAAATTCTTTCACCGCAGAGACGCTGAGAACGCAGAGTATTTTTACATTAATCCAACTCTTTTAAAAATATAATCTACATTACGAATACTTTTCTCCAAATCAAACAACTCGTCAATCTCACTGCCGCCCAAATACTTCGTAATATTGGAATCAGATTTCAAAACTTCTTTAAAATTCTTTTTGTTCTGCCACACTTCCATTGCGTATTTCTGTACAGCAGAATATGCATCTTCACGTGTCATACCTTTCTTCGTTAATGCGAGTAGAACTTCTTGCGAGAAAATGAGTCCGTGTGTAAGCTCGATGTTCTTCATCATGTTCTCGGGATACACAATGAGCTTGTCGGTGATGTTCGTGAATTCTGAAATCATAAAATCGAGGAGGGTACAGCTATCGGGAATTATAACTCTCTCTGCCGATGAATGTGAGATATCCCGTTCGTGCCAGAGTGAAATATTTTCCATCGCAGCCTGAGCGTTTCCTCGAAGAACTCTTGCTAATCCAGCTACACGTTCGCAATTTACCGGATTTCGCTTGTGCGGCATTGCAGATGAGCCCTTTTGTCCTTTTGAAAAAAATTCTTCCGCTTCAAGTATTTCGGTCTTTTGTAAATGACGAATCTCTGTTGCAAATTTTTCTAAAGAACTTCCGATTATTGCAAGTGTTGTAAGAAATTCAGCATGAAGATCCCGCTGAAGAATCTGAGTCGAGATTGGTGCAGGCTTCAATCCTAATTTTTCACAAACATATCTTTCAACAAATGGATCAAGATGTTCGTAAGTGCCAACGGCTCCTGAGATTTGTCCATAAGAAATATTTTCCTTTGCCTGTTCAAGCCGCTTGATGTTGCGACGAGTTTCATCATACCAAAGAGCAAGCTTCAAACCAAAAGTTATCGGCTCGGCATGAATACCGTGCGTCCTGCCGATCATGATGGTGTACTTATGTTCCTTTGCTCGGTTCGCGAGGATATCTTTCAACTCAGTCAAATCCTTTAAAAGCAAATCGCCGGATTGTTTCATCTGAAGTGCGATTCCAGTATCAATAATATCTGAGGAAGTCATACCGAGATGAATGAAGCGGGATTCTGGTCCAACGTATTCTCCGACATTCGTCAGAAAAGCGATTACATCGTGTTTTACCTGAGCTTCAATTTCATCGATCCGTTTAACATCGAACTTGGCTTTCTCGCGAATAACTTTGACAGCTTCTTTCGGAATCACCCCAAGCTCTGCCTGCGCTTCACAAGCGAGAATCTCAATATGGAGCCAAGTTTGGAATTTATTTTCTTCCGTCCAGATTTTTCCCATTTCTGGACGCGTATAGCGATTTATCATGACGGTTGTTTTTCTAATCTTAGACTTAAATTAATAATTTTCTTATCACGAATCACTTTCATTTTCAACAAATCTCCCGCTTTCGATGTTCTAACAATAGAGACGATTGCATTTTCATTTATAATCTTTTCACCGTTAACATCGATGATGATATCACCCGGTTTAAAACCGCTTTCATCGGCTGGACTTCGGCGTTTAACATCGGTAACAATAACACCTTCTGCTTTATCTAAATCGAAATATCTTGCAACACGTGCATCAACGGTTTGCACTTCAAGCCCTGTCCAGAAATTTCTTTCAATTTTACCGCTTCTTTTCAACTCAGCAACAATGTCCTTCACTCGATTGATGGGAATTGCAAAACCGAGACCAATGTTACCTTGGTTCGGTGTGTATATAACTGCGTTTACACCGATTACTTCACCGGCAGAGTTCAATAATGGACCACCGCTATTTCCCTGGTTGATTGCAGCATCAGTTTGAATCATACCGCGATAAATTCGTCCACCTTCAGCATTGAGATTCATTCCAGTTGCACTCACTACTCCAACAGTAACAGTCGGCTTATCCGCAATTTCGAAAAGACCGAACGGATTTCCCATCGCGATAACCCATTCACCAATGATTACATCATCTGAATTGCCAAGTTTTATATATGGCAAATCTTTTCCATTAATTTTCAATAAAGAAATATCGGAAACTAAATCAGTGCCGATCAATTCGGCTTCATATTTTTCTTTGTTAGTTAGTGTGATTGTAATTTTTGATGCGTTGCCGGCAACGTGGTCGTTTGTTAAGACATACCCATCAGGTGAAATTATAAAACCCGATCCAAGACCTTTGACTTCTTGTCGATAAGTTCTATCTCCAAAGAACTGTCGAAAAAATGGATCATCGCCGAACATACGCGACCAAGGGTTATGATAACGATATTCACGAACTTCTGTTACGTTAATTCCAACTACAGCCGGACTTGCAAATCCAACAGCCCGTGTAATTGCATTTTGACGACCGACAGTAATCTGTTCATTGAAGCTGTCACGGTTAGCTTGTGTATAGGATGCTGTAGAAAGCTGTTCATCCATATTGAAACTATCATTCGTATTTGGTGCAAAACTTTTATGTCCAACTCCATATCCTAATCCAAATCCGACTGCCAGCGGCAAAATAATTATCGTCAATAAAATTAATAACTTCTTCATGTTCAATCTCCTTCAAAATCTTTTGTTTTTCTTTCTTTCAATAACTTTGTGTACAGCTTTGACAATTGCTTCTTTATCAATTCCATATTTCTTCATCAACTCATCACCTAAACCAGATTCTCCGAATGTATCATTGATTGCAACAAACTCTTGCGGTGTTGGATAATGTTGTGAAAGGTATTCAGCTACTGCACTGCCGAGACCTCCATGTTTCTGATGATCTTCTGCAGTTACAATGGCGCCTGTTTCTTTGGCGGCTTTTAAAATTGCATCTGCATCCAATGGTTTGATTGTATGCATGTCGATTACGCGAGCACTGATTCCTTCCTTCTCAAGCATTTCTTCGGCAAGAATAGATTCCCAAACTTGTAATCCACATGCGATTATCGTTACATCAGAACCATCGATGAGTGTATCAGCTTTTCCAAATTCAAATGTAGCGGATGGATCGGTGAACACAAGTGAGTTATCTCTGAAGAATCTGATATAAATCGGATGATTCCAATTGATTGAACCTTTCACCATTTTTTTTGCTTGATGATAATCGCACGGCGAGGCAATTGTCATATGCGGTAGCGCACGCATAAGTGCGATATCTTCGAGTGATTGATGAGTTGCGCCATCTTGTCCGACAGTTATTCCGCAGTGAGATGCACAAATCTTAACTGGAATCTGACTGTATGCAATTGATTGACGAATTTGATCGAAAGGTCTTCCTGTCGCAAACACACCATACGCAGATGCGAATGGAATCTTTCCCGCAATCGCAAGTCCTGCCGCTGTTCCCATCATGTCTTGTTCTGCTATTCCGACACTGAAGAACCGATCGGGAAAAGCTTTCATGAATAAATCTGTTCGAACTGAACCAGTAACGTCTCCTCCGAGAACTACAACATTCGGATTCTCGTGACCCAACTCTACAAGTGCTTCACCGAAGCCGAGTCGTGTGGCTTTATGTTCTTTGATTTGAAATTTTGCCATTGATTATGCCAATTTTTCTTGAACAAGAGTAACACTTAATAAATCACCGATCTCGAGATATTTTGCTGCATCAAAAATTTCGATCCCGACGACTTTATCTTCTTTGTCGACGTCAAATACGATATCGTCATTATATCTTTCATTTCTGACTTCCTTACTTTCCTTTAAGGTGATTCTGAGGAGATCATCCTTGGGATTATAATAAATTTTCATTTCCATTCTCCGTAGTATACATAAACTGTTATAGTAATTATTTGATTACCTTCATACTTATAGATAACCTCCACTTTCTTTTGTCTATAATATTTTCCGCACCAAAACGTGTTATAATGAAAAATTTTCGATTTTCTTTTTCTATCATATTTTGCATCACACTCAACAGCTTCGTTCAACACTTCCATAATCTCGTTTTCATTAGTTCCACGTTTTATCATTTGTTCGATAATATGTTTATCTAGTTTAATTTCCATATTTTAAACCGATATTTAAATATTCCTAGTTCAACATTCCATTAATCCATCATTCCAATTTAATTCTCCCAATCAAATGTTACAAAATCTCCAAACTTTGTCAGAGGTAATTCAGATAATGCTCGCTTGCCTTGTTCTTCATTGGGTGGCACACCATGCCATTTGTAATCATCGTGCATGAACGAAACTCCGTTACCCATAAATGTACGTGTTATAATAACTGTTGGTTTCCCTCTTAACTCTTGAGCAAGTTTGACTGTCCCGACAAATTCATTAACATCATTTCCATTACATTCTAGGACATGCCAGTTAAATGCTTTCCACTTCTCGACAAGCGGTTCAAGATTCATAACATTCATCGTACGTCCATCAATCTGACAATCATTCCTATCAACTATCGCAATGAGATTATCTACTTTATGATGACCTGCGGTCATGGCTGCTTCCCAGATTTGTCCTTCATCAAGCTCGCCATCACCAAGCAAGACATAAACTCTGTTTGTTTTTTTATCAAGTCGTACACCAAGAGCGCAACCGACTGCAACAGATAAACCTTGTCCGAGTGCGCCGGAAGCAATTTCAATTCCCGGTACACCATGAGTATGAGCAGGAGCGGGATGTCCTTGCAATCTGGTATTTATTTTTCGAAGAGTTGTTAATTCGCTCAATGGAAAATATCCTCTTCGTGCAAGCGTTGCATACCACGCTGGACAAAGATGACCAGCCGACAAAAAGAAATAATCTCTATCTTCCCATTTGGGGTTTTGTGGATCAATATTCAGGATATTGAAGTAGAAACTTGCAAATACTTCAGCCAAGCCAAGTGGTCCTCCAGAGTGACCTGACTTAGATATCATCAACATTTTGATTACATCACGCCGTATCTGACGCGACATATCTTTTAATTCTAGATTATCAAGTTTATTTTTCATTTCGTTTTCGAATAAGTTCTTTCAGTGGCTCAATATGTGCTAATAATATTAAAGAGCTGAGTATCAAACATAAAAGGAATAAATCCATAATCTCAATTTGAGAAAACATAATTGATGCTCTCAAAGGTTCCACAGTCAAAAGGATTAAAATGGGGCTGACAATGGTTGCGATAATGCTTGAAAGATGAATATTTTTGCTTAATCGATTTGTTGTAAAGTAAATCAGCAACCATATTACAATATAAATCCAACCGAGTAATAGCATCACACCTGCAGTTGTGGAAAGTCCGCGGCCACCTTTAAATTGCAACCAGGGAGAATAATTGTGTCCGAGAACCGAGCCAATTCCGGCAACTCCTAAAATCCAATAATGACAACCATAAATTAGGTACGTTAAAAATATTGACGCTCCACCTTTTAACAAATCTATTAGAAGTACTATTAGTCCCAGTAATTTCGAGCTTGTAACCTCATATACATTTCTTGCTCCGACATTACCACTTCCAGCCAAACGAATATCGAGGTGAGCTTGATGTCTAACAATTAGATATGCAGTCGGAAAAGAACCGATTACATAACCTATTACGAAGCTAACAATGAATTGCAATTATCCGTAACCTATAAATTTTCTGGACGATTTTAACACAACAAAATACTAAAAAAAATATATAAAAAATAAAAAATTAGATATTCTCAGAATCAGAGTTGTTCCCTTCATCGGATGATAGTTCATTATTGTCTGGAATTAAAATTGTATCCTGACTATCCTTCATTTCTTGTTTCCTTACAACTTCATACATCAAAAGACCGCCGGCAACAGAAGCGTTCAGAGAGGGAATTTTACCGCGTATTGGGATTTTTACCATAAAGTCACATTTTTCTTTTACCAAAGTACGGATTCCTTTCCCCTCGCTCCCAACAACAACGGCAATCGGTCCGGTGTAATCAATCTCGGTATAAAGTTTGTCCGCCTTCGAATCAGTTCCAACCACCCAAACACCTTTTTTCTTCAATTCATCTATTGTATTCACTATATTAGTTACTTTAGCAACTGGTAAATGTTCACTTGCCCCCGCCGAGGTTCTTGCAACAGTTTGGTTTACCGAAGCTGCATGGTGTTTCGAGATGGCAACGCCATGCACACCAGCACATTCTGCTGTTCGAATTAGTGCCCCTAAGTTCTGTGGATCTTCGATCTCATCCAATAATAAAATAAATGGGTTTTCGTTACGCTTCTCAGCTATTTTCAGGATATCTGAAATTTCAACATATTTTTTTGTGCCAACAATTGCTACGACTCCTTGAGTTGTAGTGTCACTAACCAGTTCACGGAATTTAATTTTACCGACTTCAACAAAATTTATCCGGTTATTTTTTGCCAATTGTTTAATTTTTTCTATAGAAGATCCTTTGACACCAGCAAGAATAACAATTTTTTCGATTATCGTTCCCGCCCGTAAAGCTTCGATTACTGGATTGCGACCTGCAATGATATTTGCAGTGGGTTTACGGTCATGAACAACACGCAATGGTGAAGGACGGGTACGTTGTCGGTCATAATACGAATTGTAAGTATTTTTTATTTCAGAATTCATAAATTTCACTTAATAATTATATTGACATTTTCATATGTTGTTTGGGTTTTATTAAAATTATTGTACCAACAATCCCAACAATGATTAAAACGATTGAGATCAACTGCGCCTCAGAGAGTCCGAAAAGTAAACGTGGGTTCAATCTAATAAACTCCACCAAGAAGCGGCTAATCCCAGATAAAATAAGATAAAACATAAAAATAGTTCCATCAGTAAAATTCTTTTTTCGGAGTCTCCACAATATTAAGAACATAATTATTGATGTAAAGAATTCATAAATGGGTGTGGGATGAACAGTTATATTATTCAGAATAATTCCGTCAACTCCATATTTTTGCGCAATTTCCGGAAATTCACGAAATGCGATCGAGGGAGGATACGTTCCGCCTGAATACACCGCCCCCCACGCTAAATTGGTTGGCATGCCATAACACCCATCACCCGCAAAGTGACAACCAATTCGGGCAATACCGTAACCTATCATCAAGGCGGGAGCCGCCGCGTCACATATTTTTAGAAAAGAAATTTTCTTCCTCCTCACGTATAGCCAAATTATGAAAGTTGCAAGGATAAAACCACCATACCAGGTTAAACCCCCAGGCGAAAAAGCTTCTCCCAACGGATTTAGAATAAAATTATCCCAATCTTCGATGAGAAAAAGCAGTTTGGAACCTATAATTCCAAAAATTACAGAGAGGAGTGTTATCGTACTACCTAAATTCGGTTGATAATCTTTACGCACTAATTCCTTTGTTAAAATCCAACTGGCGACAATGAAACTGATTGCCATCATCAAGCCGAAGCTGTGAACAGTGAATGGTCCTATTTTAAATAATTCGGGGCACATAATACATAATATAATTAATCATAAAAGATTTACTCACTATTTTGTCTCGTCCGTGACGATCTCAATAAATTTATTCTCCGGACTTTTTTCTACGATGATCTTATTTTTTTTTATTTTCAGTAAAAATCTATTTACCTTTTTACCATGCTTAGAAACAATCAGTGTGTAATCACCAGATAAATTTTCAAATTCAGCGGTAAATGTAGCCGGACCCATGTTTGGGATTGTAACTAGTGGTGCTCGTAACCCATGAATGTCGAATCGTATTGTACGATCCTGAATAACGGGTTTAACAATAATCTCATATCTAAAATATGTAAACTCTGGTACAGTCCTTAGTGTGAAATAAGTTACCACTTTTTTATCACGTTCCTTATACTTTGGTGTTATAAGTAAGTAGTACTCAACTGCAATTATTGGTTTAACGGATTCCCCCCGTTTCAATTTTTTCCTCCGTTTCTTGAAAATAGCCAATTAAATCCTTCGCCGCAAGGTTTGTTTGTATTCCATTTTTCATATTCTTAATAATGACAATCTCTTTTTCAAGCTCATGACCGCCGATGATAATAACAAATTCTACCTCTTGCCGGTCTGCTTCTCGCATTTGTGATTTTAGGCTTCGCCCAAGCAAATCGACTTCGCACGGAATGTTATTGCGTCGCAACATGATCGCCTGTACCATTGCGTATCTTCTTCCCTCTTCATCAACCGCAGCAATAAAAACCTTCGGCTTGTTATTTACTCCGGCAAATAATTGCTGTTTCTCCATCGTTAGCAGAAGACGTTCTACACCAGCCGCAAATCCGACAGATGGTGTTGGTTTGCCACCAAGTTCTTTTAATAAAAGATCGTATCGACCACCACCAACCAATGCATCCTGTGATCCCAAGTCTTTACTGATGATTTCGAATGCTGTTTTAGTGTAATAATCTAAACCCCGAACAATTCTGCCATCGATTTCAAATTCAATATTCAATGATCTTAAAGTTGATTGAAGTTCGATGAAATGTGCTGAACATTCTTTGCATAAATAATCCTTGATCAATGGAACATTCTTAGTAAGCTTCTGATCATTTTCATCTTTCGAGTCAAGTATTCGTAACGGATTTTGCTCGAATCGCCGCTTGCTATCTTCTGATAAGTGCTCAAAAACACTATGTAGATTTTTCTTCAGAATTTCTTTATAAATCGGGCGGCAATTTAAACAACCGACCGAGTTAATTTTAATCTGAAAGTTTTTTACCTCGAGTACCCGGTAAACTTCGGCAGACAATGCTATAATTTCGGCATCGACAAAAGGATTGCTTCCGCCAATAGCTTCGGCACCAAATTGGTGAAATTGCCTAAGGCGTCCGGCTTGCGGTCTTTCCTGGCGGAACATCGGTGCGATATAATATACTTTAATTAATGGTTTTCGTTCACCCATGTTATGTTGGAGATAGGAACGCATAACCGCTGCGGTCATTTCAGGTTTCAATGTCAGCATAGTTCCACCTCTATCCTGAAAAGTGTACATTTCTTTCTTAACGATATCTGTTAATTCACCAATACCGCGTGCAAATAAGGCTGTTTCTTCGAACACTGGAGTACGAATTTCACGGTAGTTGAACCTATGCATTACCGAGCGGATTTTCTGTTCAACAAACTGCCAACGATAACTATCATCGGGGAGTACATCCTGTGTACCTTTGATTGATTTGAACTTCAAAATAGCTTCAAAATAAATTGGATGACATATTGTGGTAAGGAAGATGATAGATTACACCAAAATGTTACATCTCGGAATAATTCGCTTCCTCTTGTTTGAATGTTGCGATAATTTCTTGCGGTGTAGTGGTTTCCAATAGTTTATTACGAAATTCCTCTTTGTTCATTAGTCTTGAAATACGACTGAGGAGTTTAATATGTGGACCGACAAGATTGTCCTTGCCCACTAGAAGAAAAATAAGACGCACAGGTTTTTCATCGAGTGACTGATATTGGATCGGTTCTGCTGTGATACCGAAAGCTGCAACGATGTCAGTAACTGCATCGGTTTTTCCATGAGGAATGGCAAATCCATTGCCCACGCCAGTTGACATGATTTTCTCTCTTTCAAATATAGCGGTGCGAACCTTATCAATATTTAAAACTTTCGGTGATTGACCAACGATTTCAACCAACCCATCGATTACGTCCTCTTTCGAGCTTCCCGGGAGGTTGCTGACGACTAATTTTTCGTCGAGAATATCACTAATCTTCATATTACAATTTTACTCCAAGAAAGATAAAGTGCTCCGATATTTCACCTGTATGATAAACGCAAGAAAAGATGATTATTAATAAGCTGGATATAATTTAAATAAAATAAATGTTATTAGCAACCAAATTAAATGTTTTTTAAAGCTCGTTGAATATCCGTGGTTATATCATCGATATCTTCCAAGCCAACTGATATACGTATTAGTCCATCAGTAATACCAATCCTCTGTCTTTGATCTTTTTGAACCGCTGCATGTGTCATTGTTGCAGGATGTGATATTAGAGTCTCTACGCCGCCCAAACTTTCAGCGAGAGCACAAAGTTGTACTTTTTTCAAAAATTTCTTTGTCTTTTTGAAGCTGCCTAAATCAAAAGAAATCATTCCGCCAAATTTTTTCATTTGCTTTTTAGCCAGTTTATGCTGGGGATGTGAAGGAAGCCCCGGATATAGAACACGCTTGATCTTCCTTTGCTTAGAGAGCCACTGTGCAATGGCCATTGCATTTTTACTGTGTTGTTCCATCCGAATAGGTAAGGTTTTAATTCCTCTCAAACAAAGCCATGCTTCGAAAGAACTCAATATTCCACCGGTAGATTTTTGGATAAAACGCAACATTTCTGCAATCTTAGCATCATCGGTAACAACCAACCCACCGAGCATGTCGCTGTGACCGTTGAGATATTTAGTAAGACTATGAACCACGATGTCGATTCCATATTCAAGCGGCTGTTGTAAGTAAGGTGTTGCAAATGTGTTGTCGCATACGGAGATAAGGCGATATCGCTTTGCGATATTTGCAATGGCACTTAGATCAGTTATTTCCATCGTTGGATTTGTTGGACTCTCAACGAAAATCATTCTTGTTTCTTGACGGATGGACTGTTCGACCAATTTCAGATTTGTTGTGTCGATGAAATCGAATTGTAACCGAAAATCTTCGAGTATATTTTTTGCAATCCGGTATGTACCGCCATAAACATTGTGTGAAACGATTACATGGTCGCATGGTTTCAGCGATCGAAAGATTGCATCGATCGCTGCCATGCCAGACCCGAATGCAACACCATGCTTCCCATTTTCCAGCGCGGCAATGTTTTGCTCAAGTGCAGTCCGTGTCGGATTGGCAATACGAGAATAAACATAGCCGCTATGTTTTCCGATTTCTTTTTGAACATACGTCGAAGTTAAATAAACCGGTGTCATTACTGCCCCGGTAGTTGGATCAGGCCTCTGGCCTGCGTGAATTGCTTTTGTAGAGAAACGCATAATTAAATTATCGATTTATTTATTTAAATTCGGCTATCTTTTGTTCATCAAACTTGCTGCAAACCCAGCCCCAAATCCATTATCAATATTCACAACAGTAACACCGCTTGCACACGTGTTCAACATCCCGAGCAACGCTGCGACACCTTGAAAACTTGCACCATAACCGATTGAAGTTGGAACAGCAATAACTGGTACATCCACTAAACCACCAACCACACTTGGAAGGGCACCCTCCATTCCTGCAACTACAATTATTACGCTTGCTTTCATAAGTTTTTCGCTTTGGGATAGCAAGCGGTGAATACCAGCAACTCCAACATCATATAATCTTTCAACTGGATTGCCGAGCATTTGAGAAGTAATAAAAGCTTCCTCAGCCACTGGAATGTCGGATGTTCCAGCCGTGATTACGAGAATTGTTCCACGGTTCAGTAACTGCTTTTTTGGTTCATTCGCTGTAATTGTACGAGCAAACTTATGGTAATGGCTCTGACGGATTTCCTTTTTCACCGCTTTATAATGATCAGGTGTTGCGCGAGTTGCTAATAGTGGCTGTGAACGTTTATGAATCCTCGAGGCGATCTCAGCAACTTGATCGGGTGTTTTACCTTGACACAAAATAACCTCCGGGAATCCCTGTCTAAGTTGACGATGATGATCTATTGTAGCAAAACTAAGTGATTCAAATTTTAGTGAGGATATCTTCTCTACTATTTGTTGATCGCTAAGCTTACCACGCTTGTATTGTTGTAATAGCTGTCTGAGTTCTTTCTTTGTCATGGTCAAATATAATCGTTTTATATCGTTAAAGCAAAAAATATTTAGATACACGGTTACATGAATTTCCAAATGAACGGATGTTGCCTTTAATTGAGAATTTCCGTATGTTTGGTATGATTAATATCAAATTTTATCCTCAAATGGATTTAATATGAAACAATTAGGAATAAAGAAGCTGTATTATTCAATCAGTGAGGTTAGTAAAATTGCTGACCTTGAACAATATGTACTCCGGTACTGGGAATCGGAATTTGAGCAACTTGGACCTGCAAAAAATAGAGCGGGTAACCGTATATATACGAGCAAGGATATTAAACTCATTTTGTTCATAAAAAGATTACTGCGTGAAGAACGGTATACGATTGAAGGAGCTAAACAGGTTCTCAAAGATTATATGCCCGATAGTGAAACAGGTGAACAATTAGAGTTGATACACGAAGGTGTAACCACAACGGCACCCTCAACGCCGACACAACAACAAAAAACGACTGAGAATCGTTTGAGGAATGATATGGTTGAGATTAAAAGATTTCTTGAAGAACTATTGGTGAAGCTGACCTGAGTAGTTTTTTTATATCAGCAATCCAGACGGAACGTGGCGCAGCCCGGCTAGCGCACTTGCTTGGGGTGCAAGGGGTCGCGGGTTCAAATCCCGCCGTTCCGACTAAAAAGATAGGTTCTCTCACCAAAGTTTTACCTCTGGAAGCGTAATAGCATTTATTATATTGGTTATTCTGATGAACAAGGTAAGAAGCGCTGGAAATCCTCAAAATGTTCTCTCAAGTATGAAGCGCTGAAAAAGCTGACAGAGTTCAAGGCGTTATGATAGTCGAAGCCAAAAACAAAAACCCTTACACAACTCACACAAGAGTATCTTTCTTACGCAAGGGCAACCTATGCAAAGCCAACAGTAGATATTTTTGTAATTGGATTGAGACACCTTCACACGGTCGCAGGAGATTGCCTTCTCACTGATATTACTCCACGGCATATTGAAAGCAATCCGTTCAGCAACGTACAGCTTGTACACACACCTGAATTGCCTCCTGCATTTTTCACCAAAGAAGACTTTCAAAAACTCATTTTGATTATCAAAGAAAACTGGCTTAAGGAAATAGTAATATTTGCAGTATTGACAGGAATGAGGCGTGGAGAAATTATCAACTTACGCTGGCAGGATGTTGATTTGCAGCGAAAGCTAATTCAGGTTAAGAGCAATCCAACGTTTAAGACAAAACAGGGCAAAAGGCGAACACTACCGCTTAGCGATGTTAAGGTCAAAGAGGGTTTTGTTACTCATAAATTTAAAGAGTATGTAAGCGTTGCAGGATTAAACGATAAACTCCACTTTCACAGCTTGAGACATACTTTTGCAAGCTGGCTTGTACAGGATGGGGTGAGCATTTATGAGGTGCAGAAGCTTCTTGGGCATTCCAGTGTGAAGGTTACTGAGGTTTATTCTCATCTTGCAGCGAGTGAGCTTCATAATGCGGTCAACAAGATTTCTATACCTTTAAATTGAAACATTAATCAACTTAAGGGGAATAATTTTTATATTTCTATTAGGGAGGATGGATTTTTCTGGTGGATTAGGTTAACCCTAACAGTAGATTGTTAGGATTTTTTATTGGTGGGGGTATGCCTAGTGTTACTCCATTACACCGGCTCTTGAAGGTACAAAGGTATAAGCATGCTCTCTAAGAAAAAGCTAAAAAAGATGTAGGGGGTAGTCTTAATTTGGGAGTCACGTTTCCTTGAGGATGATTTTGCTTCTTCTTTCTTTTTCCCTTACATTTATGACGGCTTGTTGAGATGGTATATTGAAAGTTTAATCCATAACAGTATTGACATAATAGTAAATCTAAAATGGCTGATACATCAAGAGAAAGAAATTTATCTTCCATAAAAGACAATCATCAGCATGGTTCTGTAGGTGATTTCTTAAAGGGAAAAATCAAACCGGGGAGTGACATGTCTGTCGTTTCTGCATTTTTCACTATTTATGCTTATGAAGCATTGAAAAATGAATTGGGACAAATCAATTCACTTCGGTTTTTATATGGTGACCCAAGTTTTACCAAATCCCTCGACCCATCTAAAGCATCTAAGAAAGCATTCATGATTCAAGATGAAAATATTGAACTTGTGAATGTACTTGAGCAAAACCGTATTGCAAGAGAATGTTCGGATTGGATTGAAAAGAAAGTTGAAATTCGTTCAGTAAAAAAAGTTAATTTTCTTCATGGCAAACTCTATCATATCAACAATAACGGTATAGAGGATGCTATTATAGGAAGTTCAAACTTCACTGTTAGGGGACTGGGATTATCAACCTATAAAAACATCGAACTGAATCTGGAAGTAGACAGCAAACGTGATAGAGAAGATTTAAGATTATGGTTCACTAAGTTATGGAACAATGAAATGGATGGTGTTGAGGTAGAAGATGTGAAAGATGAAGTACTTCAATATCTTAAACAACTATATCATGATTATTCACCTGAATTTATCTATTACAAAACTCTTTATCATCTTTTCTACGATTTTATAGAAAAGCAAAAATCAGCAGACCTACTAACTGAAGGTGGAACGCTTAAGGATACTCAAATCTGGAACACATTGTTCGATTTTCAAAAGGATGCTGTTAAGTCAGCGATAAATAAAATTAATCGACACAATGGCTGTATCATTGCCGATAGTGTTGGCTTAGGTAAAACCTATGAAGCACTTGCAATTATCAAATATTTTGAACTTAAGAACTTCCGTGTATTAGTGATTTGTCCGAAAAAGTTAAAAGACAATTGGACAGTATATCAAGCACACAAGGGGAATATATTAAATCCTTTCACTAAAGACCGCTTTTCATATACAGTATTATATCATACAGATTTAAGTCGGATTACCGGTACTTCAGATGCAGACGGGATAAAGTTAGCAGAGTTTAACTGGGGAGCTTTCGATTTAGTCGTAATTGATGAAAGCCATAATTTTCGTAACGACACAAAAGGAAAAAAGGATGAAGATGAAAAAATTATACGAAAGAGCCGTTACGAAAGATTACTACAGGATATTATTGGTTCGGGTGTTAAAACAAAAGTATTATTACTTTCAGCAACACCAGTAAACACTAACCTTAAGGATTTACGTAATCAAATACGCATCATCACAGATGATAATGATAAAGCTTTCACAGAAACACTGCAAATAAAAAGTTTTTCTGAAACTTTAAAACTTGCACAAACTCAATTCACTCATTGGGCAAAGCAAAAACAAAGAGAAGCAATCAGCAGCAAGGAACTTCTTGACAAATTAGATAGTGCATTGTTCAAGTTACTCGATGAACTTACAATATCTCGCTCACGTAATCACATAAAGAAATATTATCGCCACGAGATGGAAAAAATTGGTTTATTCCCTGACAGAGGGAAACCACACCCTATTTACAGCGACATTGACCTTAAGGGTAGCTTCCTTTCTTATGATAGATTACAAGATGAAATCGAAAAATATGAATTATCATTATTCAAACCATCTTCTTATGTAAAACAAGAATTTAAGCAACATTATTCTGAGAAAGCACAATCAATCGGTGCGGCTGTGTTTAAGCAGGAAGACCGTGAAGAGTTTTTGATTGGAATGATGAAAGTAAATTTTTTGAAACGGTTGGAAAGTTCAGTTGAATCATTTGAAATTACAATGCAACGATGTGTAAGTAAAATCGAAGCACTTGAAATAAAAATAAAAGATTACCTAAAAAAGAAAGCCGAAGACTCTGAATTTGATTTAGATGATACAAAAATGGAAGGAGAAGAAGACGAAGAATACAATGAGCTTTACACAGTTGGTAAGAAACTTAGATACGAATTAAAACATTTGCATCTTGACAACTGGCTTAAGGACTTAAAAAAAGACAAAGAACAGTTGAGCTTATTACGTGATAATGCAGAAGCAGTAACTCCTGACCGTGATGCAAAACTTAAGAAACTGAGATACCTTATTTCACAAAAAGCTAACAACCCGACCAAAAATCGTGACGGTAAATTCAATAAAAAGGTTTTGATATTTACTGCCTTCGCTGATACAGCATCGTACCTTTATGACAATATTGCTGATAGGGCAATGCAAGAATTAAATTTACATACCGCTATGGTTACTGGTGGGACGGGTGGTAATAGAACAAATTTTCAACCGAAAGGTTTTAAGGAACTCACTGAGTATAATCATATCCTGACCAACTTTTGCCCGATCGCCAAGCAAAGAGAAAAATTAAAAGAAGCTATGCCTCAGGAAGGTGAGATTGATATTTTGATAGCAACAGACTGCATAAGTGAAGGACAGAATTTACAGGATTGCGATTACCTTATTAACTATGACATTCACTGGAATCCAGTCAGAGTAATTCAGCGATTTGGTAGAATTGACCGCATCGGTTCGCTGAACGATAAGATTCATTTGGTAAACTTTTGGCCTACGCCAAACTTAGACAAATATATCAAACTGAAATATCGTGTTGAGGCACGGATGGCACTGGTAGATGTAACCGCAACGCATGAAGATAATGTATTAAATCCTGATGAAATAAAAGATTTGGTAGAAACAGAATTACGTTATCGTGATAAACAGTTGTTAAGGATGAAAGATGAAGTATTAGAAATGGATGACCTCAACGAAAATATTCCCTCGTTGAGTGAATTTACATTGGATGATTTTCGTATTGACCTGATTAATTATCTACAAGAGAACAAAGATAAATTGGACGATGCACTTTTTGGGATATATGCACTTACATCAAAAGAAGTTGAGAGCTTAAACCTTACAGAAAAAGCGAAAGATGTATTGCAGCCAGGAGTTATATTTTGTTTGAAACAAAAAGAAGATGCTAAAGCAACTGAAAAGGTAAATCCATTGCAACCATATTATCTCGTGTATGTACGAAACAACGGTGATGTGCGTTTTAGTTTTACACACCCAAAACAAATCTTAGAAATGTTCCGACTTTTATGCTCAGGCAGGAAAGAATATTTGGAAGAATTGTGTAGATTATTTAATGAAGAAACTGACGAGGGTAAGAAAATGGATTTGTATTCTGGTATGATGCAAAAGGCAGTGAGCAATATTGCATCTTTGCTTGACAGACGAAATGAAATGCAATTAGAGGGCAGAGGTGGAAGATTGATTGACGAAGACCAGTTACCCAAGGTTGAAGACGACTTTGAACTGATTACTTGGCTAATTATCAAATAGTAATAGGGAAAAAAAGAAATGAGGGAAAGAAAAAACTTTAAAAGGATTACCAAATCTCAGCCTGCAAAGCCAGAACAAGCAACGCAAAAATTATTTGGGGAGATTCGTTCGCTTATTGAGACTGCTCGGTCGCAGGTCATTCAAACAGTTAACGCTACGCTTGTCATGTTGTACTGGCAAATCGGCACAAGAATTCTTAAGGGCACCCTCGGTGAACAGAGGGCAGAATACGGGAAACAGATATTGCAGACATTGTCTGCACAATTGACAAACGAATATGGAAAAGGATTTACTTACAGTGCATTGACACGGATGGTGACATTTGCTGAAAAATTTCCACGCTCTAAGATTGTTGCGACACTGTCGCAACAATTGGGCTGGAGCCACTTCGTGGAGCTTATTGCACTCGAAGATAATCTTCAACGTAATTTTTACGCAGAAATGTGCCGTATCGAACGATGGAGTGTTCGCACTCTGCGTGACAAAATATCGAGTATGCTCTACGAACGCACGGCAATCTCGAAGAAGCCCGACAGGCTCATCAAACAAGAATTGAAATCTCTTCGAGATGGTAATAAACTCACTCCCGACCTCGTGTTCCGTGACCCGTACTTTCTTGATTTTCTTGGACTAAAAGATACATACAGCGAAAAGGATTTAGAATCTGCAATCGTTTCTGAGTTACAAAGATTCATTATTGAACTAGGAACCGATTTCGCTTTCTTAGCAAGACAAAGACGCATCACTGTTGATAATGAAGATTATTACATCGACCTTCTCTTCTACCACCGAAAACTCCGCAGGTTGGTTGTCATCGATTTGAAGTTAGGCAAATTCAAAGCCGCTTATAAATCGCAGATGGAATTGTATCTGAACTGGCTTGACAAGTATGAACGAGCTAACGGAGAAGAATCACCCGTTGGTTTAATACTCTGCGCTGACAAATCAGATGAGCACATTGAACTCCTGATGCTCAATAAAGGAAATATCCGAGTGGCGCAATACCTGACCGGTTTGCCGCCGAAGAAACTTCTCGAAGAAAAACTCCATAAGGCAGTCATTGCGGCAAAGGAGAGATTCGAAAAATGAAAACGGATGGTGTGCGACACCGAGAGCTGATCCAAGAAGCTCTCACAGCGTTTTCAAAAGGAAATGTTGAATCCAATTGTTTGGTACTCCTGAATGTTCTCGGTTACCAAAGTAAAAAGAAAACCAAGATTAATTTTGATTCGTTAAAGAGACGGGCAGACGAACGAGGTGTTGACCAGTCAAGGTTTGATGAGATTAAAACTGCCGAGTTGATTTTCCAGTTGACCGATGATGAGATAAAATCTGGGGATGGGCTTTTTAATACAATTGACACAGACCTTATTCAATCGTATCTGTTTTTTGCAGTTGAGCTTAAACAAAATGATTACCCACGAGGACGACTCTCAGATATTACTCGCTTGATAAACAGATTATTTGATATGCCCGTGATGGTATTTTTCCGTTATGGAAAGTTCCTCACCTTATCAATGATTAACCGCCGAGAAAGCAAGCGTGGCACAAACAAGGACGTATTGGAAAAAGTTACCTTGATTAAAGACATCAACATTGCAAACCCGCACAGAGCCCACATTGAAATTTTGTTTGACCTTTCGTTTGATGAACTCAAAGATAAATTTCAGTTCACAGACTTTGTTGAGCTGCACAACGCATGGCAGAAAACACTTGATACCAAAGAGCTCAACAAAAGATTTTTCAGCGAACTGGCAAACTGGTATTTCTGGGCAATGGACAATGTGCAGTTTCCTGACGACATTGAAAAAAAGAAAGACATTCGCAATGCCACCAACCTCATTCGCTTAATCACACGGGTAATTTTCATCTGGTTTATAAAAGAAAAAAAATTAGTGCCTGATAATTTATTCCGAGAAGAATTTCTGAATAAATACTTAAAAGACTTTAATAAGTGTAAAACATCAGAAAAATACTATCATGCAATTCTGCAAAATCTTTTTTTCGGAACGCTGAATCAGAAAATGAATGAAAGAGGTTTTGTGAAAGAGGGAAATTTCCAACAGAACAAAACCGAATATGGGGTAAAAAATCTTTTCCGTTATGCCGACAAGTTTTCGGTCAACGAAAAACAAGCAATGGAACTTTTCAAAGATGTTCCATTTCTGAATGGTGGTTTGTTTGATTGTTTGGACAAGCCAAACGAAGCAGGAACTATTCTATATGTTGACGGGTTCAGCCGCAATACAAAGAAGCAAGCCCACATACCTGATTACTTATTCTTTGGCAGCGAACAAGATGTTGACCTCAATGAAATTTACGGAACACGAAACAAAAACTACAAAGCAAAGGGACTAGTAAACCTATTGGAGAGTTACAAGTTCACCGTTGCAGAGAACACACCGATAGAAGAAGAAATTGCACTCGACCCGGAACTGTTGGGTAAAGTTTTTGAAAACCTGTTGGCGAGTTACAATCCCGAAACACAAACTACAGCACGAAAGCAGACAGGTAGTTTTTACACTCCCCGTGAGATTGTAAACTACATGGTGGATGAATCGCTGATTGAATATCTGAAAAGTGCCATCAGCATCCCTGCTGATGGAGAAAGTAACAACAGCATCCCTGCTGATGGAATACAAACCAACATCTCGGATAATGTTGATACCTTTTTCAACCCGCAAAACGAAATTGAAATTCATCAAGGTAATCTTCCGCATTGGCAACAAAATGATGTCTGGTATTTTATTACTTTCCGGCTGGCTGATTCTATTCCGAAAGAAAGAGTAGAACAACTTAAAGTAGAGAGGGATGAATGGTTAAAGAAGCACAACAAAGGAGAGAAGAAAGAATTTAGTAAAGAAGATAAAAGGGAATATTACAAACTTTTTTCAAAGCGTGTTGAAGAATGGCTCAATGCTGGTAAAGGCAGTTGTGTTTTAAAGGAGGAGCGCGTAGCAAAAATTGTTGCGGATTCTTTGCTGCATTTTAACAACCAGCGATATGTGCTGGATGAATGGGTTATTATGCCCAATCATGTGCATGTGTTGGTGAAGCCGCTTGGCGAATACAAGTTACCGGATATTCTTCATTCGTGGAAATCTTTTTCAGCAAATAAAATAAATGAGGTTCTTGGAAATAAAGGGCAACTCTGGATGCACGAATCGTATGACCACATTGTGAGAAACGAAAAAGCATTGAATGCAATACGGAATTATATCAGAAATAATCCTGCGAAGGCGGGAATCAACGTAACAGAAGCATCTGTGCTTCGGGATGCTTCTTCACCAAACAAAAGCAAGGATGCTTTTGATACTAAGTTGCGTGATTTGTTTTCTTACTCCGAAAATCCAAACCCCTTCAATGAAAGCGAAACAAAAGTTTTGATTGAAGCAATCAACAACTGCAAGATACTTGACCCTGCCTGCGGAAGCGGTGCGTTCCCTATGGGTGTGCTGCACAAGATGGTGCATATACTTACCAAACTTGACAACGAAAATATTTTGTGGCGTGAACTGCAAAAGAAAAAAGCCATTGAAGAAACCGAAGCCGCTTTTAAAATTGGCGACAAAGAAGAACGGGAAAAGCGGCTGATTGAAATTAACGATGTGTTTGAAAACAACGCCAGCGACTACGGAAGAAAACTTTACCTGATTGAAAACTGCATTTACGGAATAGACATACAACCCATTGCCGTGCAGATTGCCAAGCTACGTTTCTTTATTTCACTGGTGATTGACCAAAATGTGCTTCCCGCTTCCAGCGGGAAAGAAAACCGGGGCGTAAAACCACTGCCGAACTTGGAAACAAAATTTGTGGCAGCAAATACTTTGATTGGTTTGGACAAGCCCGAACAAACCCTGCTGCGGAATTTGCAGATAGAAGAAAAAGAAAAGCAACTGAAAGAACTTCGCCACAATTACTTTACTGCTAAGACACGAAGAGATAAAATACGTCTGCGAGATGCAGACAAAACTTTGCGTAAAGAAATTGCAAAGATGTTGGAAGATGATGGATGGAATACCACCGTGGCAAAACAAATTGTTGCCTTTGACCCTTACGACCAAAATATTTTTGCAAACTGGTTTGATAAAGAATGGATGTTTGGAACTGATGTGAAGGACGGCTTTGATGTTGTGATTGGGAATCCGCCGTATGGTTTAGAATTCTCCCGAGTCGAAAAAAGATATTTGATTGCGCATTATCACTCGACAAAGACCATTCGCGATGTCCAAAAAGGCTCTATGGATTCATTTACAATTTTTATCGAGGAAGGTTTCAATTGTCTTAGGCAAAACGGAAATCTTCAATACATTGTCCCAATTTCTATTTCATCCAGCGATTCTATGACAGGGCTGCACAGATTATTGGAAGCAAATTGTAGAATAATAAAAGTTTCCTCCTATGCAGTGAGACCGCAACCAGTATTCGAGAATGCTGTTGTTAACACCTCGATCTTATTTTTTGAAAAAACCTCATCGCCGGTTGAACAAATTCTATGCACTAAGATGCACAGAAAAACCAATGAAATTGATCTCGAACATTTGGTAAACAATCTAAAGTTCATTGATGTAAAGGAATTCAAGCTTGATGGGCGATACCCAAAGGTAAGTCTTCCTATCGAACAATCCATTTTAAGAAAGATATTTGCGGTGGATATAAAGGTCGGTTCCTTGATGAAAGAAAACGGTAAGACAATTTATTATCGCACTACAGGGGGTAGATATTTCAAAATCATAACTAACTATTCAACAGGTTCAACAAAAGAAAAACCCATTCGGTTTGATCGGAGCACGGCTGATATTATTGGTGCAGTCCTCAGTTCAAATCTGTTTTTCTGGTTTTACCAGATATATTCTAACAACCTGGATTTGAAATCATACGAGATAGAATCGTTTAGGATACCGATTGATAAAATGAATGACTCAATGAAGACTAAAATTGAAGATATATATGAAAAGTATCTTAAAGACATTGAAAGAAATGTCAATACTCGCCAAACAACCCGTTATGCAAACATTGACTCGTTCAAAGAGTATAAGATTGGGAAATCTAAGCACTTGATCGACCAAATCGACGACTTGATTTTTCCACTTTACGAATTGACAGATGAAGAAAATAATTTTATTAAGAACTATGAAATTGAATTTCGGATCCAAGATGCTGATTAGATTGATTGTAAATATGAGGGCGCTGGATAATGAAATCGACCGGATGGTATACAAGCTGTACGGGTTAACGGAAGATGAAATAAAGATTGTCGAGGGGAAGTCTGAACCTTGATTTTTGGGATTAAATGATTACCTCGATTATGTTTTCATCATGAAAATCAAGTCAATCATGTGAATCGTGGTTCAGACATTGAGATGTCAGAACCATGATTTGTGGGATTAAAGGATTACCTCGATTATGTTTTCAACATGAAAATCAAGTCAATCATGTGAATCGTGGTTCAGACATTGAGATGTCAGAACCATGATTTGTGGGATTAATAGGATGACCAGGATTAACATAATCGTGGTCATCAAGCGAATCGAGTGAATCAAGGTTCAGACATTTAGTGATCATGAAAAACATGGTATGAAATACGAAGACATTACACAAAAAATTATAGGATGTGCCATGAAGGTGCATTCAACCGCATTAGGACGAAAAATACGAATGGACAAAATCCTCATAATCGATGTTTTTTAAAATTTTGTATTTCTTGAATTCGAATTCCCGCCTGCTGCGGGCAGGTGCTTCGAGTTTCGGATTTAGGGCTTCGAATTTGAACTAGAATATTATTTTTTGCGTAACATCAGCGTTCATGAACTGGCGTTCACCACCGAGAATGAAAATACTGCAAACCCGTCATTCCGACATGTTTCTGGTCGGAATCTTAACCGAGCAATCCTCAATTGGCTAGGCTTAGATGCTGACCAAAAGAATGTCAGCATGACGTGAAGGCTGGGTGCTGAGCATAGCCGCAGGACATAACCTCTGTTTTCCGCTCCTATTTTCATAGCAGTTAATAATCTTTTCAACTCCCAAAAGATTTTATTCCCACCATGCAATTACTTTTAGCTGCGTACCATTTGTAAGGAAACCGACTGCATGGGAAATTGCTTTTCGAGAGAATGACAGATATGCATTCCCATTCCCAAGTACATTTCCTGTTGGATTTTTCGTTAATCCAATAATTGCTCCCCACATATTTCCGTGGAAACGAACGATATCATCTGCCACTACAATGCCAGAAAAGTTACCCGTTGCATTATCGAGAGAAGCATTTTTTGCATTATTATGAACAATAAGAATTCCAGTCCCATTTAGAGTCGCTGCACTCCACCTATTCTGTGGTGAACTTGTTGGCATCTCAACATATGTAACCCCTCTTAACGGAAAAGTCAACTTTGCTGGATTTGTAACATACTGACTACCGTTAATCCCACTTTGCGCTACTGCTTTTAGAGTACCTTCCGGAAAACCAGAGCTCGCACCACCGAATACACTATCTGGAGTATTCGGGAAACCATTAGGAAGCACCTGATTCGTTGCTACAACAGCCGGATTAAATGGATTTGCAGGAATATAATCTATACCTTCGATACCAGTGCCACCTATCCTTGTTGCAGCACTCCCCTGAATAAAAGATGCACCTGTCGTCCAAGCTCCGTACGTTCCTTTTCCTGGATTAATTTGATTTGGAGGAGCGAATTCGTCATGATCTCGCCCATCAAGAGTAATGTTACCATTAACTTGGTTGGATGCATTGAGGGTAAGCAAACCTTTTGCAAAAGCCGGTACGAATTCGGGTGGAAAATATGCAAACGCTGTTGACACTTCTTGCTTTTCTATTGATGATCGGTGTTCCATGATACCTGTGGAGCGAATTCCAATAGCCGGAATACCAGCAAAAATTGTATCAAAAACATTAACATATACTTTACCGTTCAGCATATTCGTTAACGGAAATCCCATCCGCCATGTTCTATCGTTTCCCAGTTTACGTAAAGCAAGATTAACACCGCTTTGTGCAATATTTCGTGCTGATTGCTGTAAAAAATAATTGTTGAAGTTTGCTGCGATGTTTGTACTCGCAGCTTCAATACGGTGGAGAATGATGCCAGTAATGATGACAATACCCGCCACAACAAGTATAATAGCTCGTCCAGACATAAATTATCTTAAATTTTTTGGTTTCATAGTTCTCTCCCAATAAACACCAGGATTAAATTTTAAATATTTCATCGAACTTTCTATAAAAGGAACGGTACTTTCGATGGATAGAGCAACTGTTAGTGATTTTATGAGTGAAGGTGTTGGTACCGGAAAAATCGTAAATGGTTGCCCTTGATTGTTCTGGTAATTGATTCGAAATCGAGTAATCCCAAGATTAATCTTCTCTGGAGTGCCGTTGTTGATTTTGCGATATAGAATACGCGTATTTTTATTTTCAAATCCAGAGGGATTAATTATATCGAGATAATATTGGATTGTATCTATAACTCCATTATTATCTACATCGCTACGGAATATAATATTGAGTGAGTCGGCAAAGAGGATAATATTATTACTAACTCGATATCCCATTTTTCGGAATTCAAATTCCATTAAATCAGTGAATGCTGTAAGATTTGTCTGAGTCATTAACTTAATAGTTTGGGAAGCTCCACTCTCAGCAACGTTTCCATTGAATACAAATAGCATCATAAGGATGATACCACCAATTACAACCGAACACACAACATCATAGACAGCAATCATAACACACCTAATAAGTAAAAGCGTACGAAAGTTTAATTGTGTCAGGCACGATTATTCCATTCATTTCCCGTTTTGCAAAGTATGGACTAGTAACTCTGATATCCATTTTTTTACAAAATGTTCTTACTGTTTTTATGGAATCAGGATTTATCTCGCCTGCATAATTGACACTAACAAAAATCCTATATCCCTCTGCTCGGGGTGTATTCACAAGGCGATTGTATCCGTTATAATCATCAATGTCGTTAAAAACTACAATTGACCGGTAACCACGAGAACTGGGTGTGAATGGCACTTGTGCAGATAATGTGTCGACAGATGGTATTGCTTCTCCTGATTCACGCCCAAGTAAAGAAACAGCAGTTAATGAATCAGGAATTAATTGTAATTTATTAACAGTTCGCTGATCGAATTCTTTGGTTTTAGCTTCATCAAGAACAGCTTGTGCCGCTGATAATGCGGATATATAATACTCGTTCTCATCAGCTATCTTTGCATTACCAATCAGCAGTCGGTTCGAGGATGTCAATAGTATCCCAAAAATTAACAACGCACCCAAAGCTAATATCATATTATTTCCCATCATATCATCACCATTTGATTAATTATCTCTTTGAATATTAATCAAACTTTAGCTTTACCAATGTATTCTTCATCACTTGAAGACTTGACAATTTCTCGTTTTACTCATTTCATTAATATGAATTGAGAAACCTTAGAAGGTTAAAGAAAAAATTAAAAAAATCCCTCTGCTCTTCTCACTCGCCCTAATTTCTGCCCGAGAAACCTCTCCCCGACTTCAGCAAATCGGTGTGGGATATCACTTACATAAAATTGTATATTCGATTTCATTCTACTTGGATTACTTAAATTCTGTTCATTTAAAATATTTTCGACTTCGGCAGCCGTTGCCTCACCAGAATCGATTAAAGAAATATTATCATCGAAAACCGAACGAATATTTTTACCCAAGATTGGATAATGAGTGCATCCAAGCACGAGTGTATCAATCTTCTGCAATCGTAAAGGAAAAAGATATTCTCGTGCTATTATCTCAGTCGCTTTATGATCGATCCACCCTTCCTCAGCCAGAGGAACAAATAAAGGACAGGGCTGACTTATTACAACAATCGATGGGTCTAATTGTTTTAACGCATTCGTATATGCTTTGCTGTTAATTGTACCGAGAGTTCCGATGATACCAATACGTTTTTTTTTTGTTGTAATAACGGCTGCTTTTGCTCCTGGAACGATTACTCCAATTACGGGTACTCTGCAGTGCTTCTGTACAATTTCTAAAGCAACGGATGAGACCGTATTACAGGCAACAACGATAAGCTTCACATCGTGTTTTACTAGAAAATCGGTATCTTGGGCTGCATATTCACGAACAACTTGCGGAGATTTCGGTCCGTAGGGAACACGGGCAGTATCACCAAAATAAACGATGTTCTCGTTTGGTAACTGCTTCATTAACGCACGAACGACTGTTAATCCACCGATTCCCGAATCAAACACACCGATCGGTTTTGATTTCACACTTTTATAACCCATATCCTTGAAAATATATGAAATGGCACTCAGATTATCAAACCACAGATCGTCAACAGAACAATTTGAGTCTCTCAAAAACTTTTTGTATCTTTGAATCATGATTCCACCCTATTTATATTGGGGGAATCCAATTAAAAGATTTTAAACCCTTTTTATAAATTTCGAATGGAGTATTTTTATGAAATTCTTTCTTAACTTTTGCATCATATCTGTTTTTCTCATAGTAGGATGTGAGAAAAAAATTGAACCTATTAAAGTCGGAGAGATGAATGAATACAGAGATCCGGCATTCGGTTTTAAGATAAAGTATATCAAAGACTGGAAAAATTTTGGTGAAGCCGGTAAAGCAATTTTCGCAAAGTCTCAGGAAGCAATGAACAAATTTATGGACCCGCGAACCGGTGAAGAGGGGGCACAATTAACTGTCCTCGTTATTAGATACACGGGAAATACTCCCGAGGATATTATTCAGTCTGGCAAAGAAGAACTAAAACAAACCTGGCACAACATCCAGATTATGCCTGACGAACAGCAAACAGTTGCTGGCAAGCAGGCGAGCAATATTCGTTTCGGTATACCGGTAACATCAAAAAAACAAATTACCGGCTTTGATCTTTACGTCCCTGGCGATACGGCAATGTACAAAATAACATGCCTTGGCTACGGAGATCAATATACAGCGCACAATGAAGTTTTTTCAGCAATGATTAACTCATTCGAGTTGCCTGTTGTTATTGTAAAAAAAACTGATGTGTGGACTCCCTCTGGGAATATGGAAACATACAAATCTGACTATTTCACAATGCTCTATCCAGATAATCTTGAATTTGTTACTGTTAAAAAAGGAGCAAACGATTTAGCAATGGGTATGAGAGCAGATCGACTTGATTGTAGCATCAATATAGATGTCTTCGGTGCAAAAGGTCTGACAGTTGAGAAAGTATGGGAACAAAATAAAGATAAATATAGAACTAAAACAACGGGTCAACTACAAATAGATAATCAGAATTCATTTTGGGCTGACTACTCACCAAGAAAAGATATCAGCAGTCGAGTATATTTCATTGTGAAAAATGATAAAGTCGTACGTACAACGATCAATTATTTTACCCCTCAAAAAGATGTATATTTCCCTACATTTGAAAATATAGTTAAATCAATTAAACTAAAATAATGAAAATTATATGGACCATTCACTCGTCACAACTGCCTTCCAACTCGATGGATATAAGGTCACAAAAACCTTTGGACTTGTTCGTGGCATCACAGTAAGATCAAGATCATTAATTGGAAATATCGGCGCTGGAATTCAGATTCTTTTTGGTGGTAATATATCTTTATATCAAGAGCTTTGCGAGAAGGCAAGACAAGAAGCATACGAGATCATGATTCAACATGCTGAACAAATTGGAGCAAATGCAATAATAGGCATGCGTTATGATGCCAACGAAGTAGCTGCAGCTGTTACCGAAGTACTTGCTTACGGTACAGCGGTAAAAGTAGAAAGGATTTAACATGGACATTAAAGGAAAAACAGTATTAGTTCTCGGCGGTTGGGGACTTGTAGGGTCAGCAATTTGCAGAAAATTGATGATCGAGCAACCCAAGCGAATTATTGTTTCCTCATTACTTAAACATGAAGCTGAAGATGCAGTTAAGGATTTACGAAAAGAATTTCCACGTGTCGGGAAAAATTTCTTTATCCCATGGTGGGGAAATATTTTTGTTTGTCATGAATTCAAGGACATGCAAAGAGAAGATATACTCAATAACCCTAAAAGAAGGAACATGTTCATCGATGATATTTTTGATGAGCTGACTGATAATGTGCTTAAACGCTCCTCAGTTTTTCAGGTCATAAATAAATTCAAACCCGATGTTATCATAGATTGCATCAACTCAGCAACTGCTATTGCATATCAAGACCTATTTCAAACAGGTAGAAATGTAATCAACCAGATACGGAGGTCTAAACTCAATTCAAAACACGATGACGTTATCGAAGCTACCGAACGATTACTTTGTACACTTTATGTCCCTCAGCTAATTCGTCATGTACAGATTTTATATAAATCTATGCACCTCTCGAAGACTTCAACCTACATAAAGATTGGAACGAGCGGAACTGGCGGAATGGGATTGAATATTCCTTACACACACAGCGAAGAACGACCATCACGAGTTCTTCTCAGCAAATCTTCTGTCGCTGGTGCTCATACATTACTTCTTTGGTTAATGGGTCGCACGCCCGATGCCCCAATCACTAAAGAGATAAAACCGACTGCCGCTATTGCATGGAAGAAAGTCGCTTATGGAGAAATTAAAAAACGCGGCAAGCCAATTCAATTGTTCGATTGTCCTCCATCCGAAGCATTAAAACTATCTGACACACTCAAAATTAAAATGGGTGGCTTTGCAAAACCAACTAACAAAACTTTAAAATCAGTTTTCATAGATACAGGTGAGAATGGATTATTCTCACGAGGCGAGTTCGAGGCAATCACTACACCGGGACAAATGGAATTTGTAACGCCGGAAGAAATCGCTGATGACGTTATCTATGAAATCAAAGGCGGCAATACGGGCTGCGACATAATCAATGCACTCGATAACGCTACACTCGGACCGACATACCGCGCTGGTTACTTATACCAGAATGCAAAAGATGAGATTGAAAAATTAGAGAAGAAATATAAAATCGATAGCGTTGCGTTTGAGATGTTAGGTCCGCCTCGACTTTCTAAGCTTTTGTATGAAGCACATCTGCTAAAGCTTGCTTGTAAGACAATGCAATCGGTTCTTAAAGTAAGTGCTTCCAAACTTTCTGCAACACTGAGTAGAATAATTGAAACCAACCAACAGTTAAGGTCACAAATTATCTCTATCGGTATTCCCATCTTGATGCCCGATGGGAAAACATTACTGCGAGGTAATGAAATAAAGATACCGCCATTTAGAGGCGAGAACGAATTTCTCATAACACCAAAAAATATAAATCTCTGGGCACACGATGGCTGGATAGATTTACGTGCTTCTAACATGGAGTTATGGAAGAGACGCTTCAAAGAGATTATTTATACAGTTGAGAAAGTAACAGCAAAAGACACAAGCTCACGCTTTATGCACACTTCCGCTTACTGGAATAACTTTAAAGAGATTGATCCCGGCAAGCTCGTCGGCTGGATTTTCAGCTACGAGGAAAAAGGTATGAGAATGAAAGCGTAAAAGCTTTCTATCATTTTAATGTTGTACTTGGAGAATCTCTTTATTGCTGCGTAAGAGTTTATTAACAGCCGTTTGTTGATCTATCTTCCTACGTTTAGCGAACTCCTTGATAAATTGAGAAACATCAGCATCAAGATAAACAGGAAGTCTTAGCTGAATACCGGGGCGATAA
The DNA here is from genome assembly GCA_964471945.1 of uncultured Chlorobiaceae bacterium. GTDB lineage: Bacteria > Bacteroidota > Ignavibacteria > UBA10030 > SZUA-254 > JASEHD01. The sequence goes on along the minus strand of CAYYIJ010000001.1, from coordinate 37,260 downwards.
AACTTTCCTCGTGTTCCTTTAGAAAAATCGTATTCTTTTTTCATAACTATCATCTTTTTATATATTGTTTAATTTCATACTTAGTTGCTTTTCTTACCGAGATAATTCTAATACTTGAAGAGTAAGGATCAATACCGCGAAAAGTGTGAACGACAACAAGTGTAACATCATTTCTGTCTTTGCCTACTGTAATCCAACGATCTTCATCTGAGCTATGTTTTCCGTCGTAGATAGATAGCATGAATGGATCAAGAAAAATCTCGGCAGCACGCTCGAAAGCTACTTTATGTTTCTTGTAATTATCTTTAGCTTTCTTATAATCCCATTCAAAGTTATATTGCACATTCTATCCTTTATTTCTAGAAAATACGATTACTGCTGATAATTAGCAAATCAAATTAAACATAACATATTAAGGAGATTGACCCCGGCAAGTTCGTTGGCTGGATTTTCAGCTACGAGGAAAAAGGTATGAGGATGAAAGCGTAACCATGATTTTTATGATTAAATGATTAGCTAAATAAAAAGCCCCGGGTATACGGGGCTTTTTTATTTTTTCAATCATTCATGAATTTACTTCACCAGCACCATCCGTTTGATCGCCTGGAATTGCTGTTGGTTCTCACCACTGCCTTGAGCATTTATCTTATAAAAGTAAATACCAGATGGGAGATGAATTGCATTGAATTCAACTGATTGTTCTCCTTCATCAACCGCTTCTCTATCCAATAACGTCATCACTTCTTGCCCTAACATGTTGTAAATCTTTAATGTAACAACACTTAACTCAGCGAGTGTGAAATCAATCGTAGTTGTTGGGTTGAAAGGGTTAGGATAATTTTGCTGTAAAATTGCTTGAGAGGGTAATTCATCCAGAAGAGTGCCGTCTATGAATCGTCCTTTAAATACAGCCGCCGAAGGATTTGGATGCATGAATGGAACTTCTTCCACAGTATGTGTCCCTGCTAAAAAGAACGGCAAAAATGAAACTGCAACGTACGGACCATCAAACGCACGATTTATTCGAGTAACACACGAATCGAGCTGCGGGTAAATACTTGGATTGAAATGATTGCAATATGTGAGAGCAGAATCTACCAACCCCACAACTTTGCGAAGTATAAGTCCATTGCACGGATCACTTGGATTTGTAAGGTCGTTGTATATTAAATCACCCAAGGCAGTCGTATCATTTGGTTGAGTGGCTCCTGAATCGTTTGCGATTATGGCTAACTTCAACGCATGAACTTCGCCAAGGAGATGATTGTTATGTTTCTTCACATGTAGATTCTTATGCTCGCCAATGAACGGTTTGGTAACACTCGATCCTGTTGCTATCACATCAAAACATCTCGCCACTCCGTTATGTGGATAATATTTTCGGTCTGCTGTCTTGTAACGAATCCACCCAACACGTGGTGTATCTGTTGGCATCCCAACAAATAATCCTTGTGGGCGGGTGATTATTTTTTTATAAATATACTCACGAACATACCCGCCATTAGGCTGGATTGAAATAGGGAAGTAGGTTCCGGCAAGCTCAACACGTTTGTTTCCAACTTTAACACCGTTTGTATCCCACCACCAAAAGTTTGCTTGAGAGCCAGGAGCTTTTTTCTCGAGATTAAAACAGAGTATAACTGAATCACCTGCGGCAATTGTTCTTCCCGTAGCTGTGAATACTTTGTTTTTATGCTCGATTGTAAAATTTGTGAATCCACCTGAGTCGATGATACTAACGATTGCTGAATTTAAACGTGCGCGTAAGCTGTTGACAGTAATACCGGTGCTATCATTTTTAAAAACAAAACACACATTACTACTCAAAACCTTACCTGTTTTAGATTTTTTCTCGGCAAGATTTACTTGATTGAATGTCCTATACTTGGGTTGAGCAAATAAAATTGCCGAAGAAAATATAATGATTATTCCGATCCAAAAAACTCTTAAAATTTTGTTCATATTAACTCCATGTAAATGTGAAAAATGTTAAAGAAAAACTAAATATAATCAAGCTTTATTTTTGTTAAAAGTCAAGTCCATGTCGAGAATTTGTGATATAGAACGAGTAAAATGAGGAAATTACTACTCATAGTTTGCAGATTGCAAGTCAGGATAAACACCGAAAATAATGCCTCTTAGAAAAGAAAATGAACTTTTTAATTTGTATTTTAGATGATTTTTTGTAACTTCTTGTGCATGAAAAAGAGAGAAAAAAAGGTGATACATCGGGTTCGAGAAGATTTGCCTTCTTATAAACGGTGGAAGCACCCTGGCGGTAAACTACGTGAGCTTGGGCCCAAAGCACTTTCCACCAGTGAACTCATTGCGATCTTGATATCAACAGGATATAAAGGAAAGTCTGCTGAAGATGTTGCTGAAGACCTGCTCTTGAAATTTGGTTCACTTGAGAATCTATCGAATTTACCGCTTGCTAAACTCTTAGAGGTAAAAGGTTTGGGAGATGTGAAGATCATTCGTATCGCCGCTGCATTCGAATTGGCTCGAAGAATAGTACAGGAGAAAATAAAAAAATATGGCTCTTAAGAAAACAAAGATTAAAAGAATTGGCATAACAATCCCAGAAGTAGTTGGTGAACTTACGCCAGCATTACATGAAGCTCTCACTCGTTGGATTTCTCCTGACAATCTATACAAAGCACAAGAGCGAGGACTTATCGCTTTCCATGAAAACAGAATTGAGTACTGTATTGTGGAAAAGAAGTATAAGGCAACTGATCCTGAAGAAGCTGTAAGACTTGCTTTCTATTTGGAGCTAATCGACCGATATCAATACCCAAAAGAACGAATTGACCTTGAGGTGGAAGTTCCAGGTCGAACGCCTGATGTACAAGCGGACATTGTTATGTTTGAAGACGATGCACATAAGAAACCTTACATCGTTGTCGAATGTAAGAAGGATGGAATTTCGGCAGCAGAGATAAATCAAGCAGACAAACAGGCGATTGGAAATGCAAATGCACTGCGCTCAAAGTATTGTATCTTAATCGCTGGCACAATCCGAATCGCACGGGATATTGCTGGATTTGTACAAGATGAACGTGAGAAGAATATTATCGCAGACATTCCTATTCGCTACGGGAAGGTCATCAAGTTCAAGTATAAAAAGGGAGACGCACAGTGGGATTTACAAGATGTTACGAAAGATGAGCTTCTTGCAAAATTCCAGCAATGCCACGATGCTTTGTGGGAAGGGGGAAAAAGAAATCCAGCGGAAGCGTTCGACGAAATGAGCAAACTCATGTATTGCAAGATACAGGACGAACGTTTTCTCACCGAGAAAGGCGACGCTTATTCATTCCAAGTCGGAACTTATGAAACCGCTGATGAAGTGGGTGATAGAATTCGTGGAATCTACAAAGACGCTCAGAAAATTGACCCAAAAGTTTTTGTCGAGCCGATCAAAGCAGACAACGGTGTCGTCCATACGGTTGTAGAGATTCTCCAAGGAATTTCGCTGACAAAAACCGACCTCGATGTTAAAGGAGAAGGATATGAGCATTTTCTTGGAGGCGTTTTTCGTGGCGCAATGGGTCAGTACTTTACGCCGAGACCCATTGTCTCATTCATGGTAAACTTTCTCCAGCCCACACGAGATGACTTTGTAATTGACCCGGCGTGCGGTTCTGGCGGCTTCCTCATTTACACGCTTGAAAAAATGCGGAAAGAACTTCACGAGAAGCTTGACCCACACGATGCATTAGACCGCTGGAAAGATTTTGCTTTGAAACAAGTGTACGGTGTCGAAATCAACAGTCAACTGGCAAGAGTCTCAATGATGAACATGATTATTCATCAGGATGGTCATACGAATATTGAAAACGGCGACGCTCTCGACGATGTAGAAGTATGGAAACTACAAGAACTGAAAGAATATTTTAGTAAAAAGTTTTCACTGCTCTTGACCAATCCTCCGTTTGGTGCTTCCATCAAAGAGCGTGAGAAGGCATACCTTTCCAACTACGAGCTTGGGGGTAAAGTAAAGAAACGGAACCGCCAGAATACCGAAATACTTTTCATCGAGCGATGCCTCGATTTACTCAAACCAAGTGGTAGAATGGGCATTGTTCTTCCCGACGGAATTCTGACAAACTCGAGTTTGCAATACGTACGAGATTTTATTACAGAGAGAGCGCAGATTTTAGGAGTTGTCTCACTTCCACAGACTGCCTTCAAGCGACCTTCGAGCAAAGGAAGTGGCGACACTGGCTCTGGAGTGAAAGCGTCTCTGTTATTCCTTCGCAAGAAGAGACAAGGAGAGAAACTTCCCAATAACTATCCTATCTTCATGGCGATTGCAGAGCACATTGGCTACGATGCAACGGGACGACCCGACAAAGATGAATTCCCCGATATACTAAAAGCATGGCAAGACTTCCACAAAATGAACAGGATTGATTTTTTCGTTAATGCCCCGCTCTGCTTCGCTGTAGGTCGGGGCAAGCTATCGACACGTTTTGATTCACCATACTATAAACCTCTCCCGAATGGAGCGAAAAAGTATGAAGTGCTCAAACTACTTGGAGAAATATCAGAAATTAATCCCAAAAGAGAAGCAGTGTCTTTTTTCAAATTAGAAAACGATGTTCCCTACGTAGGTTTGCCAGAAACGGACGAAAAAACAGGTGAGATCACTCAAGTACTAACAAGACCATACAAGGAAGTGAAGGGAAGAAACATAATAGAAAATGGGGATATACTCTTCGCACGAATTGAGCCAAGCGTCTACAATAAGAAAACAATACTCGTAAACGGACTGAAAGCAGGATTTGCCTTCACTTCCACAGAATTTCATGTTGTTAGAACGAAAGAAAATGCTAATCAGAAATTTCTCTTTTACATGTTACGGGAAAATGATTTCGTTTATCAACAAGTATTCGGTAAGGTAATCGGAACAACTGGTAGAAGAAGAGTAGACATCCGTGCCTTCAGAGATTTCCTCATCCCTTATCCCCCTCGCCACATACAAGACAAAATCGCTGCAATGATGGATAAAGCGTATCAGCAGAAGAAAGAAAAGGAAGCCGAGGCAGAGAAACAATTAAACTCGATTGATGAGTATGTGCTGAATGAGTTAGGAATCCAACTCCCAACTATAAAACAAGAAAGAAGCTTCAGCATTTCTTTTAATCAGATTGAAAACAAAAGAATTGATCCCTTTCATTATTCGGATATTTCTGTTGTGAACGCAGTAATCAAAGGAAAATTCTCAACTAAAACTCTTGCCGAAATAACAGAACTCATTGAAAGCGGGCAACGACCCAAAGGAGGTGTTCGTCACATCGAAGATGGTATACTCAGCATCGGAGGTGAGCATATCAACAAAGAAGGTAGCTTTGATTTGAGCACCCCAAAATATGTTCCAAAGAGTTTTTTTGAAAAGTTAACAAGTGGTAAAATCTCAGTCGGTGATGTTCTCGTTGTAAAGGACGGTGCTACGACAGGGAAAACGGCGATTGTTCCTGAGAGTTTTCCGTATGACGAAGCTTGCGTCAATGAACACGTTTTTAGAATTGTCACAAACAGTAAGATACATCCGACATACCTTTTTGCAGTTTTGTTTTCTTCTGTAGGTCAAAAACAAATAAATCGACTGATAAGCGGTGCAGCACAAAAAGGGATCGTTCGGGTTACCATCGCCGAAGTATTAATTCCTCTTCCTTCCCCTTCAATCCAACAAAAGATCGCTGAAGAAGTGAACGCTAGAAGAGAGAAGGCAAAGAAGTTGAAGGAAGAAGCGAAAGAGATTTTAGCCAAGGCAAAAGAGAAGGTGGAGAAGATGATATTAGGAGAGAATAATGGATGAGTTGAAGGAGACCGATGAGATAGTGAAAGGGATAATGAAGAAGTGAATTTGATAATAATTGTTAGCTCTCTATTATTTAAAAATTAATTTATAGTGCTTTTCAGAAATATCCTCCCTGATTTGCTTTACACAATTTCTCAATTGACCAAAAGTTTCCGTTCTAAGATCACCCACATGCTTTAGACTCTGCTCAATTCCATTTCTCACCACAGAGACAACATCAAATTCATATATGTGGTCAAGTTGAAGTAATGTTGGTTTACTAAAATACTCACCTTCAGTCGGAAGAATGTAAAAGACTCTCCAAGCAGCGATGCAACCGGGCTGCATCCATTTTCCTTTCAGCCGGGAAGTTGTACAGATAACTAAGTAAGGTTCATTTCGTGAAGTATCAGGGGTATTTAGTAGAACGAGGAGTTTTTCTCCTTTTTAAGGGAAAGTTTTTCATTATTTCGTGATGTTCCTTCAACATCTCTTTTGCATCTTCTACTGATACCTTTGCTTCAGTATCTATGGCTAATAAATAATCAATCAATGCGTTCGGACCTTTTTCTTTGATTGTCTTATCCCAAGGTTTATTTTTAAGATGAGATATTTCGGACATCTGAGATGGAGATGTATTTTTAAACGTGAAAGCTAAATTATCGAGTAATTGTTTCTCACGTGGTGTAAAAACAGCCAGATCTGGTTGTTTCTTTGCTTTGAATTCAAAAGCTGGTGTGCCTCTTTCAGTTTCCAATGGAATCATAGTCAATTTATCTTTCATATCTTCAGGGACATTCCCCTTTTTCACTTCTTCGTAGAATGAGGTAGGAACAGGACCAAAAGGTAATGCAAAGTAATCAAGATTTGTCACTGAACGTCCAGTCATTTTGAAATGATAAAAATCAAGAAAGAACAATAGTTTAAACATTTTGACAAGCGAAGGGTACTTGGTCTTTTTTGCAAAAAACAAAACAGTGTTGAGCAGCTTTTCTCGGTAAGTGTTGTTAAGTTCCATAAAATCCATTTATAACACAATCACTCATACCTTAGCGATTCAATCGGGTCAAGATTTGATGCCTTCCAGGCAGGATAAACACCGAATGTAATTCCAACAATAGAGCAAGCAAAAAAACCGATCGCAACCCAGTCCCAAGGAACGACAGGGGGCACTTCAAGCGTAATTGCGAGTATATTCCCAGCACCAACTCCTAGAAAAATTCCAATTATTCCACCAATCTCGCTAAGTACAATCGCTTCTAAAATGAATTGAGTCAGGATATTATTCTTTTTAGCACCGATTGCTTTTCGTATTCCTATTTCACGTGTTCGCTCGGTAACGGATACCAACATAATATTCATTATTCCCACACCAGCGGCAATCAAAGCGATTGCACTTATAAGCATCATACCCAGGCGAACATATTTTGTGAAATCGTTGAATTGCTCGATCATCGAATCATTTGAGAAAATATAAAAATCGTCATCTGCACCCGGCTCAACTTGTCTTACAGTACGCAGAATACTCCTAACTTGTTCTATACAATCATCGAATGTCTCACGCGATGTCGATTGTACCATAATGTGGATACTTCTATCTTTGCCGTATTCACTGAATAAAGTTGTAATTGGTATAGCCACAAAATTGTCTGCATCACCGCCTAATATTCCACCCTTTTGTTCTATTGTTCCAATAACCTGATATTCCTCGTTGTCTATACGAATGGCTTGACCGATAGGATCAATCTTGGGGAAGATTTTGCTAACTACTTGCTTCCCGAGAACTGCAACATGTTTTCCTGAATTAAGCTCGTCAAGAGTGAACAATCTTCCATCATCTATAATCCAGTTATTGGTCTCGAATCCCTCAATATCTTCCCCTACAACGCTAACATTTGGATTAGTTTTTCGCCCTTGAGTTGTAGTAATTACTTTACCACTTACCCACGCCTCTAAGCCAACAGATTTTGCTAGTGTCGTCCGTTCTTTAACAAGGAGTCCCTGGGCATATTCAATGTTCTTTCGATTACGCAGCTTTGCACGCTCTTGGGGGTTACCAGAACGAAAATTCGGCATCCTTTGAACCTGAAATGTATTCGCACCAAGCTGGCTAATCCCGCTTTCGATGCTATTGACCATAACACCCATGCCAGTCATAACCCCGATAATTGAGAATACACCGACTGCAATACCAAGGAGAGTGAGAATTGAACGAAGCTTATTAATTCTCAATGCTACAAGCGCCATGATAAGACTCTCACGGATTTCGTGCAATATAGTTTCGATTGCTCGGCTCATACTCTGTCAGGTCAAAAATAAAAAGTAAAAATAGTTCTCAGCATGCTGCAATGTAATTATTAATTTTTGCATTTTGATTTTTGACTTTTTACTTGGTTATTCATAACGGAGTGATTCAATCGGATCAAGATTGGCAGCTTTCCAGGCAGGATAGACACCGAAAATTATCCCAACCAAACTACACGTAACAAATCCTATTAATACCCATTCATACGGAATTATTGGTTGAGCGTTCAACGAGAAAGCGATTATATTTCCTCCAAGGATTCCAAGAGCTATTCCTATGACTCCACCAAATTCACTTAACAGAATTGCTTCAAGAATGAATTGAGTCATAATGTTCTTCTTGCGTGCACCGATAGCTTTTCGTATTCCAATTTCTCGCGTTCTCTCGGTTACAGAAACAAGCATGATATTCATAATGCCAACACCGGCCGCCAGTAGCGCAATACTACTAACAATAATAATCCCCAGACGCAGGTATTTTGTGAAATTATTAAACTGGTTGATTAAGGAATCATTCGATGTAACAGAGAAATCATCTTCCGTGCCGGGTGGAACATGTCGTACAGCTCTCATTATTCCAGTAACCTGCTCCATACAATCTTCTATATCGATCGCTTTTGCCTGCACTTTAAAAGAAAACTCCTGATCTTTTCCATAGACGTTAAAAAATGTGTTTAAAGGAATAAGTACATATAACTGATCATCTCCTCCAAGTACCGAACCTTTCGGTTGTAGCGTGCCAATAACTTGATACTTCCGTCCATCTACACGGATTGATTGACCGATGGGATCGTTTTTAGGATAAAGTTTTTTTACGACATCTGACCCAAGAATGGCAACATAACTACCCGAATTTATTTCACCCTGGCTAAACAATCTGCCTTCTTCGATGATCCAGTTGTTGGCTAAAAAACTCTCGATATCACGACCCGTGATGCTTACATTTGGATTTGTTTTTTTCCCATCTTCAGCAACAATGACCTTGCTGGTATTTAAATAGCAAAATATACCAACAGCTGTCGCAAGTGTCGCTGATTCTTTCACTCGTAGTGCTTGTTCGTAAGTAATCCTCTTCCGATTCATAATTTTCACCATTTCTTTCGGATCACCTGTCATCATATTGGGTGTTCTTTGTACCTGAAATGTATTTGCACCGAGGAACGTCATACCGCTTTGGATGCTGTTCACAAGAACTCCCATCGCAGTCATAACACTGATTATAGAAAAAACTCCAACCGCAATTCCGAGGAGTGTAAGAATTGACCTAAGCTTGTTAGCGCGGATAGAGCCAATTGCCATCCTCAAACTTTCCCTCACTTCAAGTAAGAATATCTCGATTGTTCCAATCATTTATCACTCATATCGAAGTGCATCAACTGGGTCTAACTTTGATGCTTTATAAGCCGGAAGGAAACCGGAAACAACACCGACAAAAAGTGAAACAAATAAAGCGATCGCTACTACCGAAATCGGCATTGCTGTAGGTAAAATTTGATCGGCAATAAGACTTAATGGGTAAGCTATGGCTAAACCAAAGATGCCCCCGATGAGACAAATTAGAGCGGCTTCAACAAGGAATTGGAACAAAATCGTTCGCCTTCTCGCACCAATAGCTTTTCGGATACCGATCTCTTTCGTGCGCTCAGTGACCGATACATACATGATATTCATAATTCCAATTCCGCCAACGAACAAAGAGAGACCTGTAATGAAAAAACCGATAGCAGCGATTACCGCTGTTATCGCTCCGAACACTTGCGTTAACATTTCTTGTTCATTGATATTGAAGTCGTCTTCCTTGCCAGGAGCGATATGTCGGATTTTCCGCATTATACCCCGCAGCTCTTCCTTTGCTTCTTCAATATCGACGCCCGGAGCAACTCTCGCACTTATTAAGACATCACGTCTTGATCCGAATTGATTCATGAATGAATTTATCGGAACGAATATTCTGTTATCCGCAGTGAATGTTCCGAACAATCCACCTTGTTTTTCAAGAACAGCAATGACCTTGTATGGAAAACCTCCTACCTTCATCACCTGATCTATTGGATCGATCGACGGGAATAAAGTCTCAGCAACATTAGCACCTATTACGCAAACTGGTCTGCCACCATCTGATTCTTCTTGGGAAAAAAACCTTCCATCTTCGATTACAGTGCCAGAGGCTTCTTGATACTGATAATTAGTCCCGGTTACGAAACAACTCAACATCGTGCGTGAACCGAAACGTGAATCTTTAAGTGTCATTACCGATGGAGCAATGGCATCAATTGTTATAGCTTGATGTGAAATCTGCTCAACGTAATCTATCTTTATATCACGACGATTGCGGAATTTAGACCAATCATCGTGCCCAACCCAAGGAAATTTCTGAATGTAGAGTACCTTTGAGCCAAATGCAGAGGCGCTCTTTTCAAATGCTCGATCAACTCCTTCAATCGCCGTTGCCATTAAAGTTACCGAAACAATACCGATAACAATTCCCAGTGTTGTAAGCGCTGAGCGCATCTTGTTCGCCCGTATCGCTCGCAATGCAATCCGTAAACCCTCTTTTATTTCAAAAAGAAAGTGCATAATAATTATTGTTTAACTATTTTATTTTTGTGATTGCTGACCATCTCATCAACCTCAATCATTCCATCACGCAAACGGATGATACGATGCGCATGTTCGGCGATGTATTCCTCGTGGGTTACAAGGATTATAGTGTTTCCTTCTTTGTGAAGTTCCTCGAAAAGAACCATAATCTCATCACCTGTCTTAGAATCTAAATTTCCTGTCGGTTCATCTGCAAGTAATATCGATGGTCTGTTTACAAGAGCTCGTGCTACTGCAACACGCTGTCGCTGTCCTCCTGATAGTTCATTAGGTTTATGATGTACTCGATCGCCCAATCCGACATGCTCAAGTGCTTGGTGAGCTAAACGCTTTCTTTCTGTTGATGATACCCCTGCATATATTAAAGGTAATTCTACATTATGGAGTGCATTTGACCGTGCAAGTAGATTGAATGTTTGGAATACAAAACCAATTTCTTTATTCCTGATTTTTGCAAGTTGATTGTCATTCATCTCGCTGACGTTTATCCCGTTGAATTCATACAATCCGGAAGTAGGTGTATCTAAACATCCAATAATATTCATCAAAGTAGATTTTCCGGAACCTGATGGTCCCATGATTGCAACATATTCATTTTTATTGATATCCAAAGAGACTCCCCTGAGAGCTTGAACCTCTTCTGCTCCACCCATGTCATAAATTTTCTTTATCTGTTTAAAAGAAATTACTGCCGAGTTATTCATTCAAATCATCCTTCATATTCATTATTTAGATTCTGTGCCTTTTGTTTTCTTTTTGACGTTATCGACTTTCACTTTGACGCCATCTTCAAGCTCTCGGTTTATTGCTTTATAACTTCCAGAAACAACTTCCTTTTTTTCATCTAAACCGGAAGAAACTTCCGTATAGGAATCGTCTGAAATCCCTCGCTTTACATCGATTGCTTTTGCAACATTGTTCTCGACAATGAATACAACTTCTCGAACCTTTTCAGTTTTCTGCTTGATTCTAGAATCGCTCGCTGCCATCTCGTCACTTTCCTCAGCAGATTCCTTTTTTTCTTTTTCTTTTGATTTATCGGATGAGCGGGTTGTTACACTCTGGATCGGAACTGCAATAACATCATTTCTTGTTTCGGTTTCGATTGTCGCTGTCATCGACATTCCCGGACGTAAAATTAAATCTTTATCGAGAATACGAATCTTTACTTCAAAGTTTGTTACTTCTTCTTGAGTTCCGAAACCCTTTGTCTTTGCACTATTTCCAATTTCATACACAATGCCATTTAGTTTTCGATCTTGAATGGCATCAACCTCTATGCGCGCCGTATCGCCAACCGAAATCAAGATAATATCATTTTCACCAACATCGACACGCGATTCCATTCTCGATAAATCAGCAACGGTCATTACAGTTGTACCCTGGAACTGGCTTGTACCGAGCACACGCTCACCTAATTCCACTTTTAACTGACTTACAGTTCCATTCATGGGAGAATAAATTGTCGTCTTTGCTAAATTTTCGTTAGATTGTTTTAATGCCGCTTCTGCTTGATCGTAGTTAGCTTTTGCCATCTCGTAGGTTGTGTTCACTTGTTCCAAATCAGCATTGGATATCAAACCTTTAGAGAATAATTCCGATCCCCTTTTATACTCCGATTCGCTTCGAGCTAAATTCGCTTTTGCCGAAGATAATTCAGCGGCAGTTCTATCCCTCAGAGCAAGATAAATATCAGGTTTTATCTTTAAAAGCAAATCGCCTTTTGTTACCTTGTTTCCTTCTCTTACCGGAAGTGAAATTATCTCCCCGCTTACTTCAGGTGTGATGATAACTTGAACTTCTGGATAAATTTTGCCGGTAGCGGTAACAATTTGAGTGATTGTTCGCTTTTGTACTTTTTCGGTTTGAACCGTATATACAGGTTCGCGCTTGCTGCCGAGTATAATTAAAAGTGTCAAGGTTATTATTAAAACACCTACGATTGAGAAAATGATGATTTTCTTTTTCGATTTTTTATTAATTGCCATAAAGAATATTCCTTAGAGTTTAAACATAATGTTCTAAATTGATTTCAACTTTTTAGCTCGTTCTTTCACTTAAAACAAATTCAAGATTTCGTTTCGCAATGATATAAAAATAAGACGCATTAATATTATTTGCCTGGGCATTGACAAGGCCGGCGTTTGCGGTTAGCAGATCAAGCAATGTACCGGCTCCCAAATTATATCTTTCTTCAGCAATTCTTCGATCTTCAGTGGCTGATACTAATCCTTTCTGACTCACTTCGACTTGTTTACGTGCCGATTCAAGATCAAGAAGTGCTTTTTTAATCTCGACAGTTATTTCCCGCTCTGATTGTTTTAAAGAAGTCTCGGAAGTTTTTTTGGCTGCTATAGCAGATTGTATTGATTGATTAGTACGGAATGCATCAAAGATGTTCCATCGTAAATTTAATCCCCAAGAAAGAGTTTTTTTATCAGAAATTTTAGAAAGCTCGGTATTCGATAAATCATAACCCGCCGAAGCGCTTATGGTTGGGAAATAACCACTGCGAGCATATGTAACTCCTGATTCAGCGGCATATAAATTTTCTATTTCTGCAAGATAATCAGGGCGGACTGACAGTGCGTGTTTTTTCAGTTCATCGAACCTACCGTATTTTTGTCGAGTCGCATCAAGCTCTGACTGATCTATAACCGCAGAAATACTTGGATCTGAAAACTGATATTCCGAATCCATATCCAACCCAATTAACGCAGCTAAATCGGCTTTTGCTTTGTCATAATCATTTTGAGCATTTATAACATTGAGTTCATCGGCAGCAACTTGAGATTGCTGACGATAGACATCGGCAAGTGAAAGTGCACCAACACGATTAGATTCAGTAATCCGTTCGAGTTGTCGACGACCCCTCTTCAAATTTTCATCGCTTACTTTCACTAATTGTCCTTTTCGTAGAACATTTAGATAGGCTGATTCGACTGAATATCGAATAAACTGTTTAGTTCGCATTGCACTGTACTCAATCGACATTGCCGATCCATTCACTCGATTAAAATTTGATTCCCGCCTGAATCCATCGAATATCGTGTAACTCAAATTTAAACCAGTAGAATATGAAGCAGAAAGTTGTTTACCACCAATTTGCTTCATACTAATCATTGTTGGGGCATAGACGGAAGTTGTGGGATCAATACTGACCCAACGATAACCATCGGGAGTGGGGATGATACTTTCAGGGGTTTGAAACTGATTGCGTCCCCAACCCGCCGAAACAGAAAGTGTAGGCAGATAACCGCCATAAGCCGCAAGTACTTCGGCTTGTGCAGCATCTATGGCGTTCCGGGTTTTGATAATTGAAAGGTTTTTTTCCATTGCAATCCTAACGGCATCCTCAAGTGTTAATATGTTTATTGATTGCCCAAAAACCCCTTCGGTTGATAGAAGAAATATTAAATAAAAACAAGAAAACAATTTCATTAGTCTGTTCCTTATAGAATAAGAGTTAATTTATTGAAAGGGCTCATAAACTTATCCCTTTAACGAATCGAATAAAAAAAAGTTACATAAGAAAATTATTTGTTCATTGAGAAAAATGATTGAATCGTATCATCTTTAATTTTAAGCAAATATTCCAGCGCAACACCATGCTCGTTTGGAATATATCCATCTATTATTGCGTCTTCAATCTTCTTCTTTAAGACACCAACAAGCGGTCCTGGTTTAATACCACAAACTTCCATAATTTCATCGCCGCGAACAGGTGGCTGCCAATTACGAATCTGATCTTTCTCTTCCACTTCATTCATTTTCTCTATTACCGATTCATAATTTTTTAAATAACGAGAAACACGCTGTGGATTTTGTGAAGTAATATCTGCCCGACACAATAACATAAGATCATCAATGTCTTCACTTGCTTCGAACATCACACGCCGTATCGCAGAATCTGTTACTTCCTCACTAACGAGAACCATAGGGCGGAGATGAAGTCTAACCATTTTTTCAATGTAAGGAAGCTTATCCATTGGCAGCCGCATTCTCCTGAATATTTTTTTCATCATCCTCGCTCCTACTTCTTCGTGCCCATGGAACGACCAACCAATTCCTTCTTTAAAAGCTTTCGTTCTGGGTTTAGCAATATCATGAACCAATGCCGCGAATCTCAACCAAACATCATTCGTTGTTTGACTGATACTGTCAACTACTTTCATCGTATGTTTAAAAACATCTTTATGATGAAAATCTTTCCTCTGATCAATACCAATCATTTCGGCAATCTCGGGGAAAATATACTTTGTTAAACCGGCATCATTTAATAATTCTAAACCAAGAGATGGTTTTGAACAAGCGAGTATCTTCATGAATTCATCGGTGATCCTCTCCATTGATACGATGGTTATGCGGTTTACTATCTCTTTGATTGCATTGAATGTATTTTCCTCGATGATGAAATGCAATTGAGAAGCAAATCGAATTGCCCGCATCATCCGCAGTGGATCATCTGTGAATGTTTTTTCGGGATCGAGTGGCGTCCGTAGCATTTGCTTATTCAAATCAGTTATTCCACCGAATGGATCAGACAATCGTCCTAACGTTTCTCGATTGATCGACACCGCAAGTGTATTAATAGTAAAATCTCTCCTTGCCAAATCATTAGCAAGCGATGCTTTTTTAATTTTTGGTTTTCGTGAATCGTGAGAGTAACTTTCCTCACGTGCAGCGACGAATTCAATTTTCCTATCTTCCATCGATATCATCGCGGTTCCAAATTTCTCAAAAATCACGACATCTTTCTGATCTAATCGTTTAGCAACTTTCTTGGCAAATCCTATTCCATCACCAATAACTACAATATCAATATCCTTGACTTCTTTACCGAGGAACTTATCACGCACATACCCGCCAACCACATATGCCTCTACCTCTTCATCGTCTGCAATGGAACCAACACGAAGTAACACTTCGCTGGTGATATCAATTTTATTATATTGCACCGTCAAAATTTTATTTGCTGCTGATTAATTTTATCCAATATGTCATTCGCAACCTTCAGGGCATGTAAACCATCTTCACCAGTAACAACTGGTTGCTTTTTATTCTGCACCGCATCAATAAACAATTCTAATTCATATTTCAGTGCATTTACATTTTTGATTTCAGGCCGCTCGTAAACAATCCTTCTTTTACAAGTTCCTGCGGTGATCTGACCCAACATCATTGTAAGGTTGTTAACTTCTTCATCTTCGTCAACAATCCGAAATATTTCCGTCTGACCTTCTGAAAAATCGATTGATATATAAGCGTTACGTTGAAACAATCGCAATTTTCTCATTTTATTTTGGGAAATCCGACTAGCCGTAACGTTTGCAACGCATCCATTATTAAATTGAAGTCGTGCATTGGCAATATCCACGTGGTCTGAAACTACAGCAACACCATTTGCTTCAATATGTTCAACGGGAGATTTTACAAGACTTAAAATTATGTCGATATCGTGGATCATTAAATCGAGAACAACGGCAACGTCAGTCCCACGCGGATTAAATTGTGCAAGTCGGTGAGATTCTATGAACATCGGTTTCAATGCAAATGATTCCAATGAGAGGAGCGCAGGGTTAAATCGCTCAATATGCCCAACTTGGATAGTAACCCCTTTCTGCTTAGCAAGTTCAACAAGTGTCTTTGCTTCATCAGTTGTATGTGTAATCGGTTTTTCGATGAAAATATGAACACCGCACTCGATCGCAAGCTTTGCAATCTCAAAGTGTGTTACAGTCGGAGTTGCTATACTCACTGCCATTACATTTTGTAAAAGTTCAAGAATCGAAATAAATGATTTTGTTCGATATTTATTAGCGGTGCCTTCTGCTCGAGTTATTTCTGCATCGAATACTCCTATCAATTCTGCAGTAGGAATACTTTGCAGCATTTTAGCGTGAAGCGAGCCGAGATGACCAACGCCGATTATGCCAATAGGAAGTTTCACCATAGTTTACAGTCTGTATAATATTAATTTTTCTGTATAAAAATATTTTTTAGCCACACCTCAAATTCACTTACATCATGAAAGATGTAATCATTAGCAGCTTTCACATCTGCAACCGAATCACCGACCATCAAAACCTGCTCAGCCACCAAATTAAATCTTTTCATTACTTCATGAATGCCATCAGCGGAGGGTTTATAATTGATAACATCGGTTCCGGTAATTATTATATCAAAAATCAAACCTTCCGACTCTAAGAATTCCAAAATTTCCTAGATCCCCCTGTAAGCATTTGCCATTTTGAAGTGATGTGTCTCATAGAAATTATAAAATTCATCCATTGCTTCAACATATCGTTCCTTACCAACTAACCGTTCAATAGTAACTTCTTCTGGCGGACCAAACATATTAATAATTTCTTCTGATGAATAAATTTTGCCAGTGTATTTTTTTGTTATGTGATAAAAAAGTCGCAAATATTAGTTCATTTGTTTGGATTAATGTGCCGTCAAGATCAAAAATAACACAAGAAATGCGATTCATACACACAAAATATACCAAAAGGAAAGAAGAAAAAAAAATTGTATATTCATTTTAAATTGTGTAGATTTATTCGCTAATAAAATCCAATCAAAAAAAATGGTGACTTATGAAAGTTGACAATTTAATGCGGTTCTTATTACCAAAAGATGATAAATTTTATAATTTTTTTGAAAAAGCAACAGCAAATTTGGTTGATACTTCGGAATTATTGAGAAGGATACCATGTGCCTCTCAAGAAGAAAGAAAAAATATTGTTCAACAAATTAAGGACAAAGAACACCATGGGGATCAAATTACACATGATCTATTCTTTGAGTTGAATAAAACATTCATTACACCAATTGACCGTGAAGATATTCACGTATTAGCTTCAGCATTGGATGATATTTGTGATAACATCAATGGAGTTGCAACAAGGTTTGCACTTTATAAATTGACAGAATGCCCACCATATATGGTAAAGTTGATCGACATTCTCCATAACTCAATCACTGAATTACAAAGGGGGATTGTTCTTGTCAGGGATCTGAATAACCCAGCACAACTTAGAGAAGTTCTTAAGAAAGTCAATGAGTATGAAAATCTGGCAGATGATGTGTTTGAGCTTGCTGCCGCAGAATTATTTGACAACGAAAAGGATCCAATCAAAGTAATAAAATTAAAAGAAATCTACGTCGGTTTGGAAACAGCAACCGATAAGTGTGAAGATGCCGCAAACGTCCTCGAAGGTCTTCTCATAAAACACGCTTAATAACTTAGAGGGAAAATTCCATGGATGCACTTACGATTTTCATCATTTTCCTGGCACTTCTGTTCGATTTTTTAAACGGAATGAATGATGCGGCAAACTCGATTGCAACTGTCGTATCGACGAGAGTTCTTTCGCCCAAAATGGCAGTTGCTTGGGCAGCGTTTTTTAATTTCGCAGCCGCGTTTGGTTTTGGTGTTCATGTTGCCAACACAATAGGTAAGGGTATAGTTAATCCTGATATTATCTCACATTGGTTGATACTTTCTGGTTTGGTAGGTGCGATTATTTGGACACATTTATGCACAAAATATGGTTTACCAATCAGTGTATCTCACTCATTAATTGGTGGATTAGCAGGAGCTGCTCTTTTCAAAGCGGGTTTGGATGCTCTCGTTACAAGTGGATTAATGAAGGTCGCGATTTTTATTGTGCTTTCACCTATTATTGGGCTTATTTTAGGAGCATCGATAACGATAATAGTAAATTGGTCATTCAGAAATGCTAATTCGAAACGAGTAGATAGGCTTTTTCGTATCGGTCAGTTGCTTTCATCTGCTGCCTTCAGTCTTGGTCATGGCACTAACGATGCACAAAAGACAATGGGAATAATTGCAATTCTATTATATACTGGAGGATATTTAGGTTCAGAATTTTACGTTCCTTTCTGGGTAGTTCTTATCGCTCATACCGCAATTGGTTTAGGGACTTTGGCTGGTGGCTGGAAAGTAATCCGCACAATGGGTATCAAACTTACACATCTTAAACCAGTAGGTGGCTTCGCTGCCGAAACTGCAGGCGCCTCAGTGTTGATGGGTACTGCATTAGCCGGGATCCCGGTTAGCACTACACACACTATTGCTGGTGCTATTATGGGTGTAGGATCGACAAGAAGGCTAAGCGCTGTGAGATGGGGAATTGCTGGGAAAATTGTTTGGGCATGGATATTAACTATTCCTACATCAGCATTAATAGGAGGACTTACTTATTTAATCGTTTCTCAATTTTTGTAATACAGACTTTTCATTTTTTTGAGACAGATTTTCTTGTTGTAAATACTCGAGACGCATAATCGCTTTGCTGTAAAAATCCCTCCATCGAAGTAAATCTTCCTGATAAAATCGATACGATTTTTCGATTTGTTCTATGTTTAGATTGTATTTTTTATAAAGGGAATCCAACCCTTGGCTAAACATAGTCGAATCGGTAGGAGATATTTTCACTTCTTCTGAAAGAATAAGCGAATCAACATAGAATTTAACAAATGTACTTTCTGGAATTACCTCAGTTACTGCTTTATTCTTTGAACAAGAACAAATAAAAAGTAAAATTGGAAAAATGCCGAAATAAAACAATCTCATAAGATATCTTCAATATTCACTTGTATAGTAAGAATAAGCCAAATTAAATGCAATCCTTGACTTTCAACTTGCTTCTTCGTATTTTGAAATTCCAATATAAGTAATTTACCACGTTTTTTAATTATTAGGAATATTTTGTGGCAACGACAAGCGATTTCCGAACAGGTATGACCATTCGTATGGATAACGATTTGTGGACAATAGTAGAGTTTCAACACGTGAATCCAGGCAACTGGCGTGCTTTTGTTCGAGCAAAATTAAAGAGTTTAAAATCAGGAAAAGTGATAGAGATTCGTTTCAGGGCAGGTGAAGCAATCGACGTTGTAAGGATTGAATCGAAAGAATTCCAATATCTTTATCATGATGGCTCGAGTTACATATTTATGGACAAGGAAACATACGATCAGATCAATGTTGAAGAGAGCCACATCGGTGAAAGCGCACATTTCTTAAAAGAAAATGAAACTGTGAAAATATTATTTAACGGAAATGAAATTGTCTCGGTAGAAATGCCAATAACCGTCGAGTTGAAGGTCGTTGAGACTCCTCCGGGTGTCCGTGGTGATACTGCAACAGGTGCACAAAAACCTGCCAAACTGGAAACTGGAGCAACTGTGAGCGTTCCTTTATTCATCAATGAAGGTAATACACTTAAAATTGACACGCGCACAGGTAATTATATAGAGCGAGTAAAATTGTAATAAATCTTCAACAACAACTAAAATAAGGAGAGACTATGGATCTTGCTTATCTGAAAAAGTTAGTAAAAATTGTAGAACAAAGTATTGTCAATGAGATTGAAATCGAAGAAGAGGGTTTAAAAGTTCGTGTAGCAAAGAATCCTAATCAAAATGCAATGCCTGTTAATGTTATTGCACAACCTCAAACAATAACAACATCTGTAACAACACCGCCCAAAACGGAAATTCCGACATTACCAACCCCTCCCCCGAAACCGGAAGTTAAATTACACGAGGTCAAATCACCAATCGTGGGTACTTTTTATCGCTCACCAGCACCAGATGCTGCTTCATATGTCGAAGTTGGTACTGTCGTACAACAGAAACAAGTCCTATGTATCATTGAAGCCATGAAACTTATGAATGAGATCGAGGCTGATATTTCAGGTAGAATCGAAAAAATTTTAGTCGAAAATGCGCAACCTGTCGAGTACAATCAAACCCTTTTCTTAATCGAACCAATATAAGATGCTTATTTCATCAATTATTGCAAAATAAAATAGAGTGTTCAAGAAAGTTTTAATAGCAAATCGCGGGGAAATCGCATTAAGGATTATGCGTGTCTGCCGTGAACTTAATGTAAAAACGGTAGCAATTTACTCCGTAGAAGATCGAGAATCATTACACGTAAAATTTGCAGACGAAGCTGTATGTATCGGACCACCACCAAGCCGGGAAAGTTATCTGCATATTCCGCGCATTATATCAGCTGCTGAAATAACGAATTCAGATGCAATTCATCCAGGCTATGGTTTTCTTGCTGAGAATGCTCAGTTCGCAGAAATATGTCAATCACAAGATATAAAATTCATTGGACCTTCACCTGAAGCAATCACAGCGATGGGAGACAAAGCACTCGCGAAGGATACAATGAAAAAATCCGGTGTCCCCGTTGTTCCCGGCAGCGATGGTGTAGTGAAAGATGTAAAAGAAGGACTTGAAATCGCCCGGGCTATCGGTTTCCCTGTGATGATTAAAGCGACAGCAGGTGGCGGAGGAAAAGGAATGCGGATTGTGATTGAAGAAAATGATTTCGAAAAATTATTTCAAATGGCAAGTAACGAAGCTGGTGCAGCATTTAACAATCCTGATATGTACATCGAAAAATTTGTTGAGCAGCCGCGTCATATCGAGATTCAAGTTTTCGGTGATGGTAAAGGAAATGCGATTCATCTTAACGAAAGAGACTGTTCAATACAGCGCAGACATCAAAAATTAGTCGAAGAATCTCCCTCACCGATTGTAGATCATAAGATGCGAGAAGCAATGGGTGATGCAGCGGTTAAGGGTGCTAAAGGTGTTAAATATGAAGGTGCAGGAACGATTGAGTTTATTGTTGACAAAGATAGAAATTTCTACTTCATGGAAATGAATACTCGTATACAGGTGGAACATCCGGTAACCGAGCAGGTAACGGGTTATGATCTGATAAAAATGCAAATAGAGATTGCTGCGGGCGCAAAGTTAAAGAAGAAGGAATTCAAACCACGTGGTCATGCTATCGAATGCAGAATAAATGCAGAAGACCCAGAAAACGGATTCCGCCCTTCACCAGGTGAAATTACAGGTTTTCACTTGCCTGGTGGGTTTGGTGTTAGAGTAGATACTCATTGTTATGCTGGTTATAGAATACCTCCATATTACGATTCACTAATAGCAAAGTTGATTGTATTTGCACCGACACGCGACGACGCAATTAAAAAAATGGCAGGTGCACTCGAAGAATTTACCATCGAGGGTATTCACACAACGATTCCTTTCCACAGAAAGGTGATGCAAAATGACGTATTCAAGAGTGGAATTTTCGACACAAGTTTTATTGATAAACATTACAACAACAAGTAATAGTTAAACATTAAGGAAGTTAATATGACATTCCCAGAAAATTTAAAATACACAAAAGATCACGAGTGGATTAGGGTAGAAGGTAATTCCGGTATCGTAGGTATTACCGAATATGCTCAGGGAGAGCTTGGCGATGTTGTTTTTGTGGAGCTTCCAAAAATCGGTAAGCAAGTCAAACAAGGAGATAGCTTCGGAACAATCGAAGCCGTGAAGGCAGTTTCTGATTTATTCTCACCCGTGTCTGGCGAGGTAATCGAGGTTAATGGAGATCTCGAGAAAACCCCTGAGTTAATCAACAAAGAACCTTATGGAAAGGGGTGGATTGCAAAATTTTTAATTGTAGATAAAAGCGAATTTAACAATTTACTAGATGTAAAAACGTATAGGGATTTGATAAACAAGTAAATGTTGAGACTTATCAAATTTACTGTATTGGGTCGATGAAAATTAAATAACTAATATGAACTAAAAGAAAGGAATAAACATGGAAATGAACAAAAGAGCACTACCTGTAGCAAAAGGAGATGGGATTGGTCCAGAAATAATGGATGCCTCTGTCCACATTCTACTCGAAGCTGGAGCAAGGATTGAACCAATATATATCGACATAGGAGAAAAAGTTTATCTCGCGGGACATACTGCAGGTATAACCGAAGAAACTTGGGATCTACTTCGAACACATAAAGTTTTTTTCAAGTCACCGATCACAACACCACAGGGGGGAGGATTTAAGAGCTTAAATGTAACCGTACGAAAGATGCTCGGTTTATATGCTAATGTAAGACCTGCTGTTAGTTATCACCCACACGTACCCATAAAACATCCTGATATGAATGTTGTAATTGTACGTGAAAACGAAGAAGACTTATATGCTGGAATTGAACATCAACAAACACCTGAAGTTGTTCAGTGCTTAAAACTTATTTCGCGTCCCGGTTGTGAAAGGATTGTCAGATACGCGTTTGAATACGCTCGTGCTTATAAAAGGAAACGAGTAACCTGCATGACAAAAGATAATATCATGAAGATAACCGATGGACTATTTCACAAGGTATTTGATGAAATTGCAATTGAATATCCAGATATTGAAAATGAACATTGGATTATAGATATAGGAACCGCAAAATTAGCCGATACACCCGAAGCATTTGACGTAGTAGTAATGCCAAACCTTTATGGTGATGTTGCTTCTGACATGCTTGGTCAAATTGCTGGTTCGGTTGGACTTGCACCAGGTGCAAATATTGGTGAAGAATATGCAATGTTCGAAGCAATTCATGGCTCAGCTCCAAGGCACGGAGGTAAAAACATAGCTAATCCTTCAGGACTTTTGCTTTCTGGTGTAATGATGCTTTTACACATTGATCAACCTGATGTTGCTGAAAGAGTTCACAATGCTTGGCTGAAAACAATTGAAGACCATATTTGGACTTACGACCTTGTTAGAAAAGGCAAAGCTGAAGGTATCACGAATTATACAGAGGTTAGTACTACAGATTTTGCAAAAGCAGTCGTCGCTCGATTAGGTAAGAAACCTGAACAACTAAAACCAGTTGATTACAGCAAAATTACAGCAAAAATCCAGAAACCAAAGTTATCAAATGTACGTAACCAAGAAATGAAGTTAGATGGCGTTGATGTTTTTATTCGCGAATATAAGCTTGACCCTAATGCGATAGGTAAGAAACTTGAGCAAATAGCTGGACCTGAATTTAAACTAACTATGGTTAGCAATCGTGGGCAAAAGGTTTATCCAGAGGGTTTTCCAGAAACTTTTACAACTGATCATTGGAGATGCCGATTCAAAGCTGCTCAAGGTGCAACGGCACCAACTCATGAAAATGTTAGAAAGTTATTGCACAAAGTCGAGCAAGCTGGATTTGAATGGATAAAATTAGAAAATCTTTACCTCCTAGAGGGCAAGCGTGCCTATAGTTTAGGACAAGGAGAATGATCGAGATTAAGCCCGATATAAAAATTTATCGGGCCTAATTTAATTTATAGTTTATAAGCAGTGGGATGCTGTTGTCCTTATTCTAAAACGCAACTAACAACTTTTATATACCATTTTACAATGATTCTAAATTATCTATGTCTCTGAATATTACACAATCTACTAAATTCTCAGAACGTCATATTGGACCCGATAAAAACGAAATCGATTTGATGCTGAAAGAAGTTGGTTCAAAATCAATTGATGAATTCATTGACAGTGTTATACCGAAACAAATAAGCTCTACTCGACCCTTGTTACTTCCACCACCAGTAAGCGAACAGGAAGCACTTAAAGAGTTGAAAACTATAGCATCAAAGAATCATGTTTTTCGCTCGCTTATCGGCATGGGATTTTATGATACAATCACTCCGACCGTAATCCAACGGAACATACTTGAAAATCCGGGCTGGTACACACAGTACACACCATATCAAGCAGAGATCGCTCAAGGTAGAATGGAAGCACTTCTCAACTTTCAAACTATGGTGATAGATTTAACCGGACTTCCGATTGCCAACGCATCACTTCTCGATGAATCTACGGCGGCGGCAGAAGCAATGACAATGTTCTATGGTGTTAAAGGAAGACCATCAGATGGAATATTTTTTGTCTCAGATGATTGTCATCCACAAAACATTGAAGTTGTGCGGACACGTGCTAAACCGCTTGGGATTAAAGTAGTGGTGGGAAAGTGGGATAAGTTTGAGTTTACGGATAAAGTTTTCGGTGCATTGTTACAATATCCAGCTACCGATGGTGCAATTTATGATTATAATCAATTTTGTGAACGTGCACATAAAGCAACTGCGTTTGTTGTAGTCGCAGCAGATATTTTGAGTTTAACGTTACTCGTACCTCCCGGAGAATTCGGAGCCGATGCAGCAGTTGGCAGCACACAGCGATTCGGTGTACCACTTGGTTATGGAGGACCTCATGCTGCTTACTTTGCGACTAAAGAAGATTTCAAGCGATATATCCCCGGTAGAATAATTGGTGTTTCAGTTGACTCTCGCGGAAAACGTGCTTTACGTATGGCGCTTCAAACACGCGAGCAGCATATTAGACGTGAAAAAGCTACATCAAATATTTGCACTTCGCAAGTTCTTCTTGCAATTATGGCAAGTATGTATGCAGTGTATCATGGACCGGAGCGAATAAAATCTATAGCTGAACGGATCCATAATCTAACTAAAATATTAGCAATCGGTTTGAAACAACTCGACTATAAGATACTACACAACGAATATTTTGATACTCTTCATATCGGATGTGATAGAGATATGAAACTATTTTTAGAGCCGGCGCTTCATTCTCAAAAAATTAATATTCGCTGGTTTGATGATTGTTCTTGTGGTATCTCGTTAGACGAAGTAAGTCGCTTAGATGAGGTCAAATCAATACTCAAGACTTTTGTACACAAAAAGACTGTAAACCTTTCAGTCGATGATATAGTTAAACAGGAAGTTAATGGTTATAATGGAATGATGCAACGAACATCTCAATATCTAAAACATCCTGTTTTCAATACTCACTATTCTGAAACAGAGATGCTGCGATATATTCGTTCGCTTGAAGCAAAGGATCTTTCGCTTACTTTTAGCATGATTCCTCTGGGTTCATGTACAATGAAATTAAATGCTACAACTGAATTACTTCCAATAACATGGCCCGAATTCAACTCACTCCATCCATTTGCACCTTTAGAACAAGCTGAAGGTTATCACGAATTGTTCAAACAACTTGAAGAACAACTGAAAGAAATTACTGGCTTAGATGCAATATCTTTCCAGCCAAATTCTGGGGCTCAAGGTGAATACACAGGACTTCTTGTAATCCATGCTTATCATGAAAGTCGTGGACAATCTCAAAGGAATATTTGTCTAATTCCATCATCGGCGCACGGTACGAATCCTGCAAGCGCTGTAATGGCTGGAATGGAAGTAATTGTTGTAAAAGCAATGAACGATGGCTCAGTTGATATCAATGACTTGGAGGAGAAAGCTAAACAATACAAAGATCTGCTTGCTGCATTGATGATTACTTATCCTTCAACTCATGGAGTGTTTGAAGAAGGAATAAAAGATATTTGCCGAATCATTCATGAGAATGGCGGGCAAGTTTATATGGATGGTGCGAATCTGAATGCACAAGTCGGGTATTGCCGCCCTGCTGAGTTGGGTGCTGATGTCTGTCATTTGAACTTGCACAAAACATTCTCTATTCCTCATGGTGGTGGCGGTCCCGGTGTCGGTCCGATTGGTGTTGCAAAACATTTGATTCCATTTTTACCGACTCATCCAGTTATTCAGATTAATGGTGGGGAAGGAATTGGTCCCATTGCGTCAGCACCTTGGGGTAGTGCAGGTGTACTTGCTATCTCTTGGATTTATATTCGATTAATGGGTGCTGATGGATTGAAGCGAGCAACTGATATTGCTATTCTTAATGCAAACTATATGGCAAAAAGACTTGAAAAGTACTATCCGATTGTTTATACAGGAATGAATAGACGCGTTGCACATGAGTTTATAATTGACCTACGACCGATAAAAGCGAGTGCAGATATCGAAGTTGAAGATGTTGCAAAACGTTTGATCGATTACGGCTTCCATGCACCTACAACGTCATTTCCAGTTATTGGAACATTAATGATAGAGCCGACCGAAAGTGAATCGAAAGAAGAACTTGATCGATACTGTGATGCGTTAATTTCGATCAGAGAAGAAGCAGCCGAAATTGAATTTGGTAGAGCTGATAAAGTTAATAACATTTTGAAGAACGCACCGCACCCTGCGAACATTGTAACGAGTGATGAGTGGTGTTTTCCATATTCACGCGAGAAAGCCGCTTATCCAATAGAATGGGTGAAGCATCATAAATTTTGGGTTTCGGTGGGTCGTGTGAACAATGTTCAAGGTGATAGAAATCTAATTTGTGCATGTACATCTATAGAATGAAAAAGTTAATAACCTATGGATACGAAATCTCTATTAGTGTTCAATAATTGTGCTGGTCCAGAATTAAAACCCACCTCAGTATGCACTACGTGCCGCAATAGAACGGGTAGCATCTTTTGTGGTTTATCTAAAGAACAACTTCTCAGTTTAGAAAAAGAGAAGATTATGATCAAATATGAACCCGACCAAATTATTTTTTGTGAGGGAAACCCAGCTTTTATGGCTTACCATATTTTTTCAGGACAAGTAAAAATCACCAAAACAGGATTGAAGGGTGATGTTTTAGTATTTCGCCTCCTCGGCCCGGGTGATTTTTTTGGATACAGGGCATTACTAGCAAAGGAACCTTATTTAGAAACAGCGAAAGCTGTTATGCCTTCTATGATCTGTGGCTTTCAAAAAGAAATTTTCTTTGATGTTCTCAAGCGTTCACCAGAATTTACTATGCGGATCATGACAAAGCTAAGTCGTGATGTGCGTACCGCGGAAGAACAAACACTTTCCCTTGCACAAGAAAATGTGAAGCAGCGCGTTGTTCGCTTGCTCCTCTTTTTCTACCATAATCGTGAAGATGAAAAGATAAAAAGTATAATCGAAACAAAATATATATCGCGGATCGAGATGTCACAAATGATTGGTACTACACCGGAAACATTTTCAAGGACACTCCATTTTTTTGCTGAACAAGGTCACATACGAGTCTCACGCACCGCCATTCAAATCGTTAATCCAACTGCATTAAAATTGAGCATACCAAAATTGGAAGGGTAAATACCTTTCTACTAACTTGAATTAATCTTAATCATTGTTTTAATTACAAATGATACAGTTTTTATGCTATTCCATATCGGTA
>CAYYIJ010000001.1:0-9453 GCA_964471945.1 uncultured Chlorobiaceae bacterium | reverse complement strand
TTAATCATTGTTTTAATTACAAATGATACAGTTTTTATGCTATTCCATATCGGTAGACTATTAGATGTGTTTAGAAAGAGTGAGAAATGGAATTCATCCTCAATCACTTAAATAAACAATCGAAGCTTTCGATACTTGGCAGATCATATTTGACTATGAGTATCATTGCGATTCTTGATTACCTTACCGGACTGCAGATAACTTTCTTAGTTTTTTATTTAATTCCGGTTTTAATTGTAACTTGGTTTGCAGACAGGCGGCAGGGATTATTATTATCATTCATCTCCTCAGTCGTGATTTTCATTCACACTATATGGAGCAGACGATCCATTACAATTCTAACAACATTTGATATACTATTACCGCTTTGGAATTTCATCGAAACATTAACTCCGTTTTTAATTATTACTTACACACTTGCTGCCATGAAAAAAACAGAGGAAGAAAAACTTCGATATGAATTTAAAGTTGCTGGTGAAGTTCAATCATACCTTTTGCCACAATCTTTGCCGGAAATGAATACAATAAAATATATAGGAATGTGTAAATCGGATGCATATGTATCCGGTGATTATTATGATTTTATGTTAGTCGAATCAAATAAACTTGGAATTGCTGTCGGTGATGTTGCGGGGAAGGGTATTTCAGGCGCTATGTTAATGGCAAATTTACAAGGTTTACTTCGGAGTTTTGCACCGATGTATGGCGAGAATGTAGTAGAACTGATGAACAAAATAAATCATTCGATGTATATATCGACTGACGCAAATCGATTCGTAACTTTATTTTATGGTATCTATAACGATTCAAACCGTTCACTCGTATACGTGAATGCGGGACACAGTTATCCTATATTATTTCGAAGAACAAACGCTCTGAATCCCTCGTCGGCAATCTCGGATATTTATGATCAGCATTTATACCAAAGTTTAAAGTTGGGTGGTAATTATTTTAAAAAACTTAAGATTGATTCAAACAGCACAGTGTTAGGTGCATTTCCTGATGCCACCTTTACACAACACGTTATACAGCTAAACCGAGGTGATATAATCATCATATTTTCGGATGGAATATCAGACGCAAGAGATTATTCAAACGATGATTATGGTGAAGATCGAATTGCGGCAATTGTTGAGAGAAATCCAGACTTATCACCAAATAAATTACATGAAGCGCTAATTAATGATATAAACAATTTTGTTGGCAGTCAGAAACAATTCGATGATATGACGCTGGTTGTAGCAAAGGTTTTTTGAGACATCCTACACTCCTTCTTATCTATAATTGAGTGCCATTGCCCTGTAATTTCCAAACAACCTTATCGGCCTTCCTGCCGAAGCTCGCACACAGGCAGGGAATCCAACATGAAACAGCAGAGATTTTTTGGATACTCCATTCTTTCTTGATTTAAATTAATTGATTAATTGATTTTTATCATTGGAAATCTCTTTTAATAAAGGGAAATTGATGTAATTTTTACAACATCAAATAATAATCAAGGAGAAATTATGAAAACTTCAACAAAGTGGTTCTTTTTTTTAGTGTGCTGTGTAATGCTGCTTACCTTTGTCTCGCAATTTGCAATTGCACAAGAGACAATATGCATCGCACCCGACAACGGCGGCGGCACAGTCGATCTTCCTGCTTTTTGTCCTTATTACACTACACCAGCAGACGCTACAATAGATATTATAGATGGATTACCTCCCGGCTCAGTTCTTAAATCCCATGCAGCAAGAGTGGCAACCGCTGTCATTAAACGAATATCGGGAGGTTCACTTGGTGGTGAGATAGTAGAATATATTGCCAATCTTACGCTTGATATGTATGGCACTGGTATTTTTTCAGGTTATCACAGAACTTTGGTTATTGAACAAAAAAAGGAGGTTCATTTAGGTCCACGAACTCCTAATGCTCGCGTTCAATCTATTTCTACAGTTTTATATTACATGCAAGGCCAACTCCCGCCTGGGGATCCCGATTTTGACCTTCTCAGAATAACCGCAGGAACAGGTCTCGGCTTACCAAGCCCTGGCCATACAACATTGACTAGGCGGATGGATGGTAATTGGAATGTTGATAGTTTCTTTGATATTACTTATCGGATTGATTTTGTT
Organism: uncultured Chlorobiaceae bacterium; assembly: GCA_964471945.1. Lineage (GTDB taxonomy): Bacteria > Bacteroidota > Ignavibacteria > UBA10030 > SZUA-254 > JASEHD01. Next base: position 7,336 of record CAYYIJ010000001.1, on the reverse strand, counting down.
GGTGCACCAGGCGGACCTTTTGCCGGTATGTCAGGTACAACGATAGGAACGATAAGAATGCAACAAGGTTCACCAACAGCAGAATTTGAGGTTCCACTCGTTGTTGCGATTGATGGTTCATTCCCTGTTTTGAACAGTGTTATGTTAGATCCAGCGAATCAACCATTGACTTTTAGTTTCTTTGATATTTTTACAGAACTTTCTCTTGATTTTTCGGGGTCGACACGGTATTTGCTTGATCCGATGAATCCTACAATAATGAATTTAACTGGACATGCGAATATACATCAAGAGGGCACTGGGTTGCACCAGAATATCCCAGTTGTAGTGGTAATACAAACAACACCGGTTTCAACTTCTGGTAGTATAACCACTTTCGATACTGAAATGCTCTCAATGAACCTTTCAAGTGGTTCACCAGGATTTATGCTACGTGAAAGTCCTACAAGAGCCTCAACAGGTCGATTAATAATCAGAGAATCTCCTACTCTTCAATCCCGATATTTTATAGGAAGTTTTTTTGATATCTGGACGGAATTAAGCATGGATGGTGGTGTTACATGGACTCCTGCAGACACTTCAATTAAAATCGAGACAAAAATTAGACCTACTGTACTAATTAACAGACCTGATCCACCTCCTCCTTTTGGAAGAGGAATATTTGTTGGACACGATTTTCAGGCAAGTGATCTTGATTTGATACAGAATTTATCTCTCACAAATAAAAGTGCTTCAAGTCGACCTCTGGTTGGTGAAACAATCATCCATACAAGTTCTTGCGATATGGAATATATGTACGATGGACTTAGTCGATTAGTTAGGAACGTTCCTTATTCAATCCGACTCCATCATACATTCGATAACGGCTCCGATCAATACTTCGACACTGAGATGCTTCAATTAGATCTCGTTGGTGGTACACTACCTTCTAATGTTAGATTGCGTGAGAGTCCGACAAGGGCATCATCGGGAAAAACAAGTATACAATTTCTTGGAGGAGATCAATATAGGATTTCAAGTTTCTTTGATATTTTTACTGAGTTGAGTATCGACGATGGTGCAACCTGGACTCCTCAGCCACCAGTTTCATTAGAATATGTACAAGTACTTTCAGGACCTACGATTACATCAATTTCTCCAACATCCGGTCCTGTAGGTACTCTTGTGAAGATAAGTGGTACTGGTTTTTCTAACACACCCTCAGAAAATCTAGTCGCGATGGGTGATAAATTTCCTTTTGTAAAAAGTTCTACTCAAACTCAATTGGATGTAATAATTCCACATGGTGCTTCTACAAACGAAGTAATCGTTTCAGTTAACGGTTTGTCATCGCTTCCACCTCATAAGGTATTTACCGTATTGCCGAACGTTGTAGAGTATTTTCCACTCATAAACAATTCTGATATTTTGGATATTCAACTTGGAGATATTGATGGCGATGGTTTCGACGATCCTATTGTGCGTGGGAAAATTAAAGCAAAAGATTCTAGCGGTGTAGGTAGAAAAGAATGGGTAGGACACGTTTCTCTCCTGAAGCGTTATGCAAAGGGTTTCCAGGCATTGTCTTCCGATGTCTCGATAACTTCTATCCCGGATGTTAATTCGGATCCGGATTTCACAAGATTGCTTCATGCCGATTGCGATGGGGATGGTATAGTTGATTATCTTGGATTCTCAGCTATTACAGTTCCCAAACAAACTCAGGGTGCGACGTTCGGTGAGAAGGTATTGGTAGTGCTCGAAAACGAAAAAACCCAGAGGGGTAAGTTGAAATCATATCGCAGAGTACTGCTTCAACAGGGAAGAGCTTTAAGCTCAGCTGCATTTGTTCAACTCACGAACGATGATTCACTCGACGCGGCATGTGCCTATGAACCGGGCGGTGGGTCGCCGCCACAATTCGATATGATTAGAAATATCGGCAAGCATGGCTCCATGCGTATAAGTTCAAATATCACTGATGGAAGTGTGAATGATTTTGCGTTTGCCGACCTCGATAATGATGGCGATAATGATGTAGTTGTTGCGACAGAGAACGGTGTTTGTATTTTTGAACATAATGCATCCACTTTTGAATTTGTAAGAACACAAACCATTGATGGAATACATCCGTATTCGGGAGTTGCAATTGGCGACTTAGATGGCGATGGACATCCTGATTTAGTTGCCTTGAGAAGCGATTCAGGAATTGTGAATATGTGCTTTGGTGATCCACTCAATCCTGGGAGTGTAAAAACTCCTCGTGAAGTTGGATCAGGTATGGCAACTGGAAAACGTCAACACAAACCCATTAATATTACTGATGTTAACGGTGACGGTCGACCCGATATCGTCTGCGCAGGCGACGTACCAAGCCGAACTACAGTATGTTTATTAAATGGATTACCGCCAGGTGAACCGGTAATAACATTTACTGCAATAAGTCTTGATGACTGTGACGATGATGGTTTTGATAAATTATTTGCTGTTGGGAAATTTGACTCTGATAACTATTGCGACTTTATATTTTTAGGATGTAGATCAACTTCAATAAATCCTCCGTTGGTCTCAAGTATGTCTCCTGATGTTGCTCCTGCCGGAACACTTGTTACAATTGAAGGTGAAAATTTAGGTGACGCGTCATCGGTACGCTTTGGTGACTTCGAAGCGTCTTTCATTAGAGAGAGTCCAACCAAATTGACTGTTACTGTTCCTTCCTCTGCACGAACATTTGCGGTACCGCATGTTCTTGAGAGAGTTAGTGTTACTTGTCCTTCTGGTCAATGCGATATAGTAAAGCCTTTTACCGTTTCTCCAGTATTATCGTTTTCACCACCACAATTTGACCAATTGCCAATACATTTTGCAATCAGTGGCGATGTTGATGGTGATGGAAGAGACGATGCGGTTATGTTATCCAGAGGAAATTGCTGTCGCGGCCACGTGATTATTATGAAGGCGTACGATGATGAAGGATCAGCAAGCGCCCGGTCAGCTGTTACAACTTTCTTCTATGATGATGATGAGGATTGTGATGGTCTTGCCACAGGTGATTTCGACGGCGACGGTCGTCTGGATGTTTGCGTTGCGCTATCCTCAGCGACTACAGCCTCGTCTAGATTCATAATCTTGTTTGGTGATGCAACCAGACCAAATATGTTTAGAGAAAGTCCAACCCTATCCTCACGCCAGAAGCTATGGATGAAATCAAATTTCCGTTTACGCACTATGGCTCCTGCAATGAAGGACATCGACGGTGACGGGAAATCCGATCTCGTGTTTGCAATACAGGGAACGAGTGAGGATACGTTAGTTATTATTACAGACCCGGTATCAGAAACTAACAGCAAGATTCGTAAGTTGCGAGGCCGTACTAATTATGCTGCTCTCACACTGGAAAGACTATCGTCAGGTTCCTCTTCTTTCGATATATTCGCATTGTCATCTACGCATCTGGATAGAATTAACTACGTTGTTGGAGGTCCTTTAACTCTATCGAGTAGTGCAACATTAAGGGAATCACCTACTCGCCGTTCATTGGCTTGCAGGGATTTAAATGGCGATGGTTTAACTGACGCAGTCATATTAGATGACGACTCATCTCTCGTTACTGTGTGCTTCCAGCAAGTTGACGGTTCGTATAAGATAGTGTCCCCAAGAGATGCTATGAGCGGAATTCCGACCGGGAAACGGTTGCATCTCGCGCTCACTGATTTGGATGGTGACGGTAGGTGCGATATTGCAATAGATGAGCCGGGGGTACAATTTGCTCCATCGAGAATGAAATCAAATTCCGACCTGACATATCAAAAAATTGAATGGACAGTTTTATACAATCAAACTGTGACTGGAGACTCAGTGCCTGCTTTTGAGGAGAAAACTATTGTTATGGATGATCGGGATGCAAGCGACAATGAAGTTTGCGTAGGAGATCTCGATGGTGACGGTGTACAAGATATTGTTGTTGTAGGAACTTCTTCATCTGTAGCCGCACCGCCGTTCATTCGAGCGTTATCTACGAGCCGAGTAGCTGCTGGCAGACAATTGTATTGCTGGGGTGGAAATCTAAGCTCAGTCTCAAGTGTAGATGTATGTAATCCTTGTGTGGCAACTTCAAGCTATTCTGCACTATCGGACTCAGAGCTTGTAGTTGTACTTCCGCAGGAATATGGGAATAAATTTTTAAATATATTCAATGCTGATGGCTCGGCTGGTTTAGCATCTCCAATTACAATACTTTCAGCTCCAGACATGTTTGTTTCACTACCTCCAGAAAGCTTGACCATATCCGATGTAGCAAAAAAATTTATTAAACCTGTTAAGCGCGGTAAAAAGCTTTATCCTAATTGGGCAAATTTATTACAGGAAGTTGTTGTTCAAGGTGGTTTCCAGCCCGGTGCTTCTGAAAGTGATAATGCCGGTGGATTAAGAATTGGTATTTCTCACATTTCAGAAGTTTCACCCGGTAAATGGAAACCAATTAAGGATTCTGCTAAAGTCCGGGCATGGGTTGTTGTTCGCGGATGGGACTCCAATAAAAAAGCAGGTAAAAATTGGGCTAATATTCAAAAAACTTTACAGAATAAAGAATTCACACACACAAAAATTGGAAGAGGCTTAGACTCAACTGGCGCGCCTGGTGATTTAAAGCGCAAGTTTCTTAAAGGAGAATTGAAAGGTCTTGATCCTAAAAAAACTTCCAATAAATTATTTGCAGAATTAGTTGCACTTAAATTCAATATAGCTGCAAGTCAATTGGGAAAAACACCGGTTGGCTTCGGGGAATTGATATATGAAAATGATTTAAGTGTGTTTGATGAAATGTCGATTGTTGAAATATCGCGGAAAGCAGATAGTGCAATGACGTATTATTTTGATAATGATGTACCAGATTATGAACACTTATATCTCACGATTTATGAAATAAATCGAGCGTTTGTTGGTCCACTCGATACAGCAAGTTTTGAGGTTGGTAGGTCATTAACACTCGACGGCGCAGTAGATTTGGCAACATGTACTTTCTTAAAATTTCCCCCAGGTCCATTTATACCTCTTAGATTGTTGGCAACAAATAATCTTACAGAAAGTGTTGACGATATTGAAGGTATGGAAGATGTTGAGACTTTATTAACCGCAGCAAAGTTGTATCAGAACTATCCAAATCCTTTCAATCCAACAACGGCAATTAATTTTGGATTGAAAGAAAATTCAATCGTATCGTTAAAAATTTATAACACACTCGGTCAAGAAGTCGCTACTTTATTGGATAATGAAACTGTGGACGCCGGGAATAAATCAGTTGAATTTGATGCAAGCAAACTCTCTTCGGGTGTGTATTTCTATCGTTTGAATGTCGAGAGCATTTCACAATCAGAGGAGAAAGCAAGCTCATATACTGAGCAGTACAAAATGATCTTGCTGAAATAAAATATCTTGATTTATAACAGAACAAATAACAATAAGGAAAAAACATGAAACAAATAAAAAATATAATAATTATTGTTTTCGCCACTATCACATTATTCGGTGGATGCCAGAAGGATGAGGATCCAGTCACGCCCCCACCCGTTGCCGACGTTCGTGGCGTTTATGCTGGTACGGTCGCTTTTACATCGGAAAGCGGCTCACTCACAGTTAATGTCGGAAGCACATTACTCAAAGCCAACGAAATATTACCGGTTACTGGCGTTTTCAAACTGATCGGTGGAAGCGATATAACAATTTCGGGAACGTTTAATACTGCCAACGACAGTCTTCACCTGTCTGCGGGAAGTTATTCTTTTGCTGGTAAGTATAGTGGAGGGAACATATCCGGAATCTGTATCGGTCCGGGCGGCTTGGGGATGTTTACACTCGCCGTATCAACTACCTCGAACCCGGTAAAAATATATACTGGCACTTTTTCAGTACCCAATGGTCCATACGGTCCTTTTAATTTGTTGATTTCAGAAACGACACTTTCCGGTATTGCAATTGATGTTCGAGAAAATGTAAATATTAAATTATCTGGCACTGCCCAAGCGAGTACTCTAAACATTGTAGATCCGGCTCGAGGGAACCTTCGCATAGCAAGTGGTGCAATTTCTACCGATGGAAGCACAGCAAGCGGAGTAACTTACAGTAGTAGTGGTCAACAGAACGGAACATGGTCAGGTACGTTGGTGCAGTTACAATAAAACCTGAGACTTTTGAAAAATTTAAAACAATACATCTCGCAAAGCTCGCAAAGGAATTTTTGTGTTCAAAAATCAAACCTTAGCGCCTTTGCGAGAAACAATATATCAGATGTCTCAACTTGAATTCGAGTTTTTATTTATCTTATCCTTAAAATATACAAATGGAGTTATTATGAAAAATATTTATCAAGCATTAACATTAGTTATGATTTTATCAATACGAATCAGCGCACAGATTCCAAACGCTGGATTCGAAAATTGGTCAACAGATTTACCTGATGGTTGGGTAACCAACAATATTCCATCCTTCGTTACACCTATTTCACAAACGAATTCGAGTCATTCTGGGAATTTTGCTCTGAAAGGTGAAGTAGAATCGTTTTCCGGTAGTCCATATCCTCCAATTTTCCAATCAGGTTCACAGGGAGAGGGTTTTGCAGTTTCACAAAAACATGCATCACTAAATGGTTATTATAAATTAAATTCAGTCGAAGGCGACCTATTTGCTTTAACCATCTTAATGAGGAAAAATGGTGCTACTATCGGAGGAGGAGTGATCGAATTGGGAAATGCCTCATCATACACATTATTTAATATCCCAATCGAATATTTTGATAGCCAAATTCCTGATACATGTTATATAATAGGAACTATTGTCAACGACTCGCTGGATACTGATCCACATATAGGTTCTCAGTTTTATTTGGATGACTTATCATTTCAGGGTATTAATTCTGTAGATAATAAAAATACATTAACAGAGAGTTTCGCATTGCATCAAAATTATCCCAATCCGTTCAACCCAACAACAACTATTTCGTTCATAATCCGTAATTCGTCGTTCGTTACAGTGAAGATATTCAATGTACTTGGACAGGAAATAAAAACATTGCTGAACCATGAAGCGATGAATGCCGGATATCATAAAGTTGAATTCGATGCTAATAATTTAGCTTCAGGTTTGTACTATTACCTGTTGAATGTTGAAAGCGGTTCTGAAAGATTTTCAGAGACACGTAAAATGATAATGTTAAAATAATTCTAAAGACCATAAATCCGACTGATGAAGTTCATTGATCGGGTTTTTTTAATACAAAATTATTGTATTGTCTCAAAAAACAAAATAAGGAGAAAAAAAATGTCAAAATTTTTAACTATTGTATTATTGTTGATTTTGAGTC